>JAFNAJ010000417.1 GCA_017860085.1 Acidobacteriota bacterium
TCATCGCGTTCGCGATCGTGTCGCTCTGGGAACTCCGCCAGGGGCTCGACACGCCCGCCGGGGGCACGGCGCTCCTGTCTCTGACGCTGGCTGCGATGACGACCATGGCGTTTGCCGTCGTCGTCCTGGCGGGTGGCATCGAGGACACGGTCGTCGATCTGTTCATGTTCCGTGTGCTGTTCGACGCCTGCCTCCTCATCGCGCTCGCGTGGGTTGCCACGCGCTTCGCTCGGCTCCTGCCGGTTGGGGCCACGCGCAGCAGTCCCGTCGCCTCGACGGAATGACTGGTCGCCCGTCGAAACCGGTCAGCGGCTGGGCAGGCGCAGGATGTGGAAGCGCTCGTCGAGCGAGGGCGCGTAGGTCGACTCCTCCATGGCCCGCTGCCGCAGAATCGGTGGGACGTCGCCACGCGCGGCCGCATCCCAGATCACCCAGCGTACGCCGGCGCTCTCGAGTCGCACCAACTCTTCTTCGCGAGGATGGGGCGGAAGCAGGTGAATCTGGCGCTGGCCGAGCGGGAGCGCCAGGATGCCCCCGAGCAGTGTGCCCGCGCGTCCCCACTCGCTTCTGGCAATTGCGGTGGATGCGAAGACCTCACGCATTCCTGGCGTGTCGGCGAGGCCAGGAAACAGCATCTGCTCGGCGCTGGCGTACTTGGCGTGTGCTCGGCCTGACTCGACCCGCCCACGTGCCTCCTCGATCGCGAGCGTCCGTTCCGACTCCCAGGCCGCCAGAGTGACGACGGCCAGGGCGCAGGCCCACGCCAACGGCCTCACCAGTGTCAGGCGCGCCACCGACGCCCGGTGCAGCACGAGCCCGAGGCAGGCGAGTCCCAGCACGTGCACCCAGATGATGAAGCGGGACCACCACATGGCGGGCTGCACGATGAGGAGGCCCAGGACCACCCCCATCGCGAGGGCGACTTCCGCGGGGTCAACGCCAGGCCGTCGCCTGAGGGCCCAGGTCGCGACCAGCAGGATGGAAGGGATCCCGGCGACCGGCCAGATGTAGCCGAGCCCTCCGATTGGTGCGTAGCCCTGGATGGGTGCGTCCAACTGCAGCCATGACACGGGCCCCCGAATGGCGGCCGGGAATCGCATCAGCCACGCAGGCTGGTTGTTGGTGGTGAAACGTGCCGAGTCGTATCCCTCGATGAGCACACGCGCGCCGAACTTCACCTGGACCGGGTATACCGGGTTCCCCGTGTGATAGGCATTGCGCGCGTACCAGTAGCCCCCCACGGCGAGCATGACGCAGGCGCCCACGGCAATCACTGGGAGCCGCCCGACCAGCCCCTGCTTTCCGTGCCGCAGGGCCATTCCCGCCACGACGGCCGTGACGATTGCGGCGCTCATGGGCACGCCGGTGCCCTTCGAGCCAAGGACGAGCCCGATGCTGGCGCCCCACAGCAGGGCTGTCCACCACGGTGTGCCATCCTCGTGGAAGACCAGCAGCGCGGACGCCGCGACGGCGGCCATCACACAGCTCGCCGAGGCCGGATCCGTGTACGAGGTGACACTCTGACAGACCATCACCGGCGCACCGGCGAGGAGCGCGGCGGCGAACCATCGCCAAGGCCCGCGCGCGCCGAGGCGACCGGCCAGGACGATCACCGCGAAGAAGGCCAGGGGCCAGTACCAGAGGTTGCAGGCGTCCACCAACTGCGACACGCCGAAGAGCTGGTGCATCAGGAACGTATGCGCTTCGATCCCCATTGGGTAGTTGACGAAGGGGACGTCGGGGTACGTGTCGAGCCATCTCACACGCCCGGTGAGCACCCACTCGTGAATCGCGGGAATGTGGTAGTAGAGCCCGTCCCAGTCATACGATGCGCGCTGGTACGCCAGGACCCAGAGGCGAGCCCAGAGCGACACGGCCCAGCAGACCGCGCCTCCCGCGATCATCCACGCGATCCAGTGGCCCGGGCCTCTGGGGGGTGTCGGCTCCGGAGGCCGTCGTTCGCTCGCCTGCCAGAAGCGCCACGCGAACGCCGTCGACAGGGCCAGAACCACGGTGACGGCCACCGCGGCCCGGCCGCGGCTCATCGAGATGCCGAGAATCGCTGACGTGACGCAGGCAGCCTGGATCAGCGCGTGGACGCCGACCAGCCAAGCGAAGGCACAGAGCGGCAGGCCCGCCGTTGCCCGGGCAGAGGCCACCCGTTACCACTCCTTGAACACGGACACCGACACCCCGTAGGTGTCGATGTCGAGGCTTCGGCCGGCGGACACGCTAATCCCTGAGGTCGAGTTGAAGTACTGCGAGAACCCGAAGTTCAGCCCCTTCCCTCGCACATCGTAGTTCCAATCGCGATTGCGCACCTTGCCGAAGTCGATGCTGACGCTGGCGTAGGTCTTCCTCCACACGAAGTAGGTGAGCCCGACGCCCCCTCTCCACCCCGTGAAGCTTGCGGGTTCCCCCTGCGAGTAGGTGGCACCGCCCCCGACGATCCAGTGGGGAAACCATCGCTGTGCGCCAACGCCAATCTCGGTGACGTAGTTGTCGTCGTGCCACTTCTTGTAGCCGGCGCCAAACGTGAACCCGACATCGAAGAACGGCCGACCGATCGACGCGCCCAACGCATAGCGTGGGGCGAAGGGGGCCGAGCCGCCGCCGCCACTCAGGGACAGCGAGGTCTTCGGATCGAGATTGCGCCAATACGTCGCCCCGACCGCGACGCTCGACTCACCGCCCCCGTGCTGTTCGCCGAGATCGAGCGTGATGCCGTGCGTCCCGGGCTTCCACATGGAAAACCTGACGTACTCTCCGCTGGTCGAGTTATGGCTGAACCCCGCGCCGAGCGTCAACGAGTAGAAGACGTCTCTGGGCCTGGGCCCGGCGGGCAAGAACTCCTGGCTCGCCACCTGGGCGTCGGCCGTGTCGCCCGCTGCCTCGTCTGAGCTGCCATCGCCCATGCCGCGCACCTCCTCGAGCGGGCACGGACGGGCGGTCTCGGCGTCGACGCGGGTGCCAGGCGCGCCGCACGCGAGAAGGACGAGCAACGTCAAGTCGGGTCCTGTCATGCGCTGCGCACCACCATAGACGTCCTGCTACACGAACCGCTTCCGAGCCTTCCACTGGACGTGCTGCTCGCGCAGCGTGTGCGCCCAGCTGAAGCCCCACGAGTAGAACGCGATGAACACGAGGACGCCGACCGGCAGGCCGGCGGCAAGGAACAGGACAGGCATCAGCAGGAGCGACCCCTGATA
>JAFNAJ010000054.1 GCA_017860085.1 Acidobacteriota bacterium
CCCAGCGCGATCCCGCGGACGATCACCGTCAGCGTCTGAGTGGCCGCGTTGCCCCCCATGCCGGCGACGACGGGCATGAAGACCGCCAGGGCCGTCACCTTGCCGATGGCGCCTTCGAACAGCTTGACGACCGATGCGGCCAGGAATGCCGTCCCCAGGTTCACCCACAGCCAGGGCAGCCGCTTGCGCAGCGACTCCCTCGCCGGCGTGAAGATGTGGTCGTCGCTCGAGACGCCGGCCAACCGGTAGATGTCCTCGGTGGCCTCGTCCTTGATGACGTCGATCACGTCGTCGACGGTGATGACGCCCACCAGCTTGTTCTCCTCGTCGACGACCGGGATGGCCAGCAGGTTGTACGAGGCGACCTGCCGCGCCACGTCTTCCTGGTCGGTCTCGACGCGGACGCTGATGAGATCGGTGGCCATCAGCCGCTTGAGCGGCGTGTCGGGTGCCACGAGCAGCAGGCGCCGCAACGACACGACGCCCACGAGGTGACGGCGCTCGTCGACGACGTAGAGGTAGAACACCATTTCGACGTCGCGCGAGGCCTGCAGCGCCGCGATCGCCTCCGCCACCGTCATGTCCTCCGACAGGGCGAAGACGTTCGGGTTCATGATGCGGCCCGCCGTCTGCTCTTCGTACTCGAGGAGGTTGCCGACGTCGGCCCCTTCCTTCTTCCGCATCAACTCGAGTACGGCCTGCGAGAGCTCTTCGGGCAGGTAGTCGACGATGGCGGCCGCATCGTCGGTGGCCAGTTCCTGGACGAAGCGGGCGATCTCTTCGGCGGAGCGGTCGGCGAGCAGCGAGGCGGCGACCTCGGGGCCCAGTTCGCTCAACGCCTCCATCGCGAGCCGACTGTTGCGATCGAGCAGGACGCTGACCGCAGCGTGCCGGTCGCGCTCGTTGAGCTCGGAGAAGACCTGGGCGAGGTCGGCCGGGTGCTGCTTCTGGAGGAGGTTCAGCAGGTTGGCGGTCGCCCCCATTCGCTGCAGGCGCTTCACCGAGTCGAGGACGACGTCGATTTTGCGATGCACAGGCATGGCCACCATCCCGCGGGACTCGCGGCGGCGTCACACGAAGGCGTGATCGGCGCGGACCCGATCGCTGAGCCTAGCACAGGCCCCGATGGGCGAAAACAGGAAAAAACGGACGCGAGGGCTCAGCCGTGAAGTCGACCGAGCCCGAGATCGTGAAGCAGCCGCTCGTCGTCGCGCCAGTTGGGCTTCACCTTGACGTGAAGGTCGAGATACACCCGCGTCGCGAAGAAGGCTTCGAGTTCGTGGCGCGCCTCGGTCCCGATGCGCTTGATGAGCTCGCCGCGCCGGCCGATGACGATCGCCTTCTGAGAGTCGTGCTCCACGAGGATGGAACAGTACAGGCGCAGCAGCCCGCGTTCGTCGGGCTCGACGAAGCGGTCGACGATCACCGCCGTGGAGAACGGCAGCTCGTCGCGCGTGTGGTGCAGCAGGCGCTCGCGAACGAGCTCGGCCGCCAGCGCGCGTTCGGGCTGGTCGGTCAGGAAGTCGTCGGGGTACAGCGGCTCGCCCTCGGGCAGCTCGGCCAGCAGGGCCGACTCGAGCGCATCGACGCCGTCGCCGGTCAACGCCGAGACTGGCACCACGGTCGCGAACTCGAACTGCTGGCGGTACCAATCGATTCGCGGCAGGAGCGTCGGCTTGGCCACCAGATCGATCTTGTTCAGCGCGAGCACGACGGGCCCCGAGCGCTTCTCGAGCAGGCCGAGCACGAAACGGTCACCGGCGCCACCGGGCACCGAGGCATCGACGACGAGGGTGATCACATCGACGTCGGCAATCGACTCGACCGCCAGGTCGACCATGCGAACGTTCATGCGGTGCAGCGGGCGGTGAATCCCGGGCGTGTCGACGAAGACGATCTGCCCGGCCGGGGTGGTCTTCGCACCGACGATCCGGGTCCGCGTGGTCTGGGGCTTGTCGGAAACGATGGCGACCTTCGCCCCGACGAGATGGTTGAGCAGCGTCGACTTGCCGGCGTTGGGCCTGCCGACGAGCGACACGAACCCGGCTTTCACGTCAGGCGTCCGCCTGGGGCACCGGCAGGCGCCGCCGGGCCCGGACCCGGTGCACGCGTCTGCGCTCGGCCTCCAGGATCTCGACCGCGAGGTCGTCGACCTCGAGCACCTCGCCCACCGACGGCACGCGACCGAGGCGGGCGAGGAGGTATCCCCCCACGGTCTCGAACCCCTCTCGCTCGATCTCGACCGCGAGGCGATCGGCCAGCACGTCGACGCCCACCTTGCCGGAGAAGACGAACCAGCCGTCGCCCTCCTCGATCACGGGCTCGGCCTCGACGTCATACTCGTCGCGAATCTCGCCCACCAGTTCCTCGAGGAGATCCTCGAGGCTCACCAGGCCGGCGGTGCCGCCGTACTCGTCCACCACGACGGCCAGTTGGACCTGCCGGCGCTGGAACTCGCGAAGCAATTCAGGCACCCGCTTGGTCTCGGGCACGAAGTAGGCCGGGCGCATGAGGCTGGTGATGGGCGTGTCGCCAGGCTGCTCCCTGTGCGTCATCAGGTCTTTCACGAAGACGAACCCGAGGACGTTGTCGAGATCGTCCTTGTAGACGGGAATCCGCGAGTATTCCTGGTCGATGAAGAAGGTTCGCAGCGCGTCGAGCGTTGAATCGGCACGGATGGCCACGATGTCCGGACGGGGGGTCATGACCTCGCGAACCAGGCGGTCGCTGAAGTCCACGATTGACCGGAGAAGCCGCCGTTCGTCGGCGTGCATGGGCGATGTGGGCTCGGGCGCCGCCTCGCCGGTGGCAGGCTCGCCGACCGGGCCGTCAGCGTCGCTGGTGCCAGCCGCACGCGTTTCGGCCGTGCCTCCCACGAGCGACGTGAGGGGGACGAGCAGCGTGGCGAGGGCGCTGAACGAGGGCAACAGCACCTCGAGCACGCGCTGCGGGTCGCGCCGGACGATGAGCCAGGGCAGCAGGCACTCGCAGAGCAGGACGTAGCCCATCACCGCGAGCGCGACGATGCCGATCGCGCGGGGGCCGATGCCCCCCACTTTCAGGGCCACCAGGCCTGCCGTGAGCGACAGCAGCAGCCCCACCAGGAGCCTCGCCGGGACAAAGAGCCGCGAGGGCTCCTCGAGAAACCCCTGCAGCGCCTCGTGCCCGCTCGTGCGCTCGGCCATGATGCGCAGCGACAGCCGCATCATTCCCGTGAACGCCGCCTGCACGGTGCCCACGTAGACGAGCGCGCAGGCCACCAGGAACAGCGAGAGCGGGATCATCGGCCGCCCTCGCGTTCGATCAGGCCGAGCGACAGGCTCCCCTTCCGGCGGAGCCGGGCCTCGACGCGTGCCATCTGTCCGGCGTCACGCTCGTGGTCATACCCGAGCAGGTGCAGCAGGCCGTGCAACGCCAGCACGCGGAGCTCCACCCAAAGCGGATGGCCGAGGCTCGAGGCCTGCCGACGGGCCTGCCCCCGCGCAATCACGATGTCGCCGAGAAAGGCGTCTCCCGGCAGGGTCGGCCGATTACGCCCGCGGCTGGCGGCTCGTTGCGCGGACTCGGCGGGAAACGAGAGCACATCCGTGACGCGGTCGATGCCGCGGTAGGTGCTGTTCAGTCGCCGGACGAACCCATCGCCGACGATGGCCACCGCGACCTCGCCGCGTGCGGCGGGAGGAGCCGTGTCAGCCAGCCAGCGCGCCAGACCTCTGGCAGCGACGGGCCGGCCACGCCCGTCGGACACGGTCACGTCGAGGCCGCGCCTGAGGGCGCCTGCGGCCGATGCGCGTACGGACCCGCGTGGCGTGGACCGAGGAGAAGATGAGCGGACGGCTCCCATGAGGTCAGCTGGCACTGGGGGCGGCTGGTCCGCGATTCGCGTTGGCGGCCTCGAAGTCGGCGTAGGCCCGCACGATCTTCTGCACGAGGCTGTGACGCACGACGTCCTGCTCGTCGAAGTATACGAGAGAGATCCCCTCGATATCGCGAACGACGCGGATGGCCTCGATGAGGCCGGACACGCGGCCGGCCGGAAGGTCGATCTGGGTGATGTCGCCCGTCACGACGGCCTTCGAGCCGAAGCCGAGCCGTGTGAGGAACATCTTCATCTGCTCGTGGGTGGTGTTCTGCGCCTCATCGAGGATGACGAACGCATCGTTGAGCGTCCGGCCGCGCATGAAGGCAATCGGCGCCACCTCGATGGTGCCACGCTCGAGCAGGCGCTCGATGCGCTCGGCCTCGAGCATGTCGTAGAGGGCGTCGTAGAGCGGCCGCAGGTACGGGTTGACCTTCTCCTGCAGATCGCCGGGCAAGAACCCGAGTTTCTCGCCGGCCTCCACCGCCGGCCTCGTCAGGATGATCCGGCTCACCTTCTTGGCCACGAGAAACGACACCGCCTGGGCCATCGCGAGATAGGTCTTGCCGGTGCCGGCTGGACCCACACCGATGACGATGTCGTGGCGTTCGATCGCGTCGAGATACGCCCGCTGGTTCGAGCTCTTCGGCACGACCTGGCGCTTGGCTGACGGCCGCAGCGTTCGCCGCAGGAAGTACTCGCGGAGGTCGACCCCGGGATCCTGGGCCACCAACTGCGACGCCGTGCGGACCTCACCTTTGCCGAACCGATAGCCCTCGGCGAGAAGCGCTGCGAACTGGTCGACCACCCGCTCGACGCGTTCGACGTCGGCCGGGTCGCCCTCGACGAGCAGTTCGTGCCCGTCGGTGCGGATGCGGACCTTGAAGAGGCTTTCGAGGTTGCGGAGATTCTCGTCGTACGACCCGAAGAAGGTCTCGATGCCAGTGTCGGGAACGGCGATCTTTCGAACGAACGACGTCGCTATGAGCTATCTCCTTTGCTTACAGTAAATTATGAACCGAGGCTACTACACCGACGACGAAGCGTCAAGGCGAGGCCCGACCGTTTTGAGCTTGAGTTCCGCGAGCTGTCGGTCGTCGACCGCCGATGGCGCGCCCGCCATCAGGTCCATCGCGGCCGTCGTCTTCGGAAACGCGATCACGTCCCTGATCGACGACTCCCCCGCCAGGATCGCGACGATGCGGTCGAGGCCGAGCGCGATGCCGCCGTGCGGCGGCGTGCCGTACTGCAACGCTTCGAGGAAGAACCCGAACCGGGCCTGCGCTTCCTCGTCGCCGATGCCCAGCAGGCGGAAGATGCGGCTCTGAAGCGCGGGGTCGTGAATCCTGATGCTGCCGCCGCCGATTTCGCTGCCGTTGAGGACCAGGTCGTACGCCTTGGCCCGCACCTCTCCTGGCCGCTCCTCGAGGCGCGCGACGTCCTCGTCGACCGGCGCCGTGAACGGGTGGTGCATCGAGACGTAGCGTCGCTCGTTCGGGTCCCACTCGAGCAGCGGGAAATCGACCACCCAGACGAACGCGTACTTGTCGACGGGCAGGAGATCGTGGGCCCGGGCCACCGACAGGCGGAGGGCGCCGAGCACCCGCGACGTGGCATCGGCCTCCCCCGCGGCCATCACGAGCAGGTCGTTGTGGCCAGCCGCGACCCGCTCGAGGGCCGCATTGACAGCGGCCTCGCCCGCGCCCTTGAGAATCGGGCTCTGCAGCGTGCCCTCAGGCGTGCGTCGGGCCCAGGCCACGCCGGCTGCGCCAAGTTCCTTGGCCTGCTCGGTCAACCCGTCGAGCTGCTTCCGCGAGTAGGCTGCGCCGCCGGGCACGACGAACCCGCGCACGACACCCTGCTGGTCGAGCGCCGACCGAAAGGGACCGAATGTGGTGCCGGTGAACGCCTCGCTCACGTCCTCGATCACCATGCCGCAGCGCAAGTCCGGCTTGTCGGAGCCGTACCGGGCCATGGCCTCGGCGTACGACATCCGCGGGAACGGCAGCGGCACTTCGACGCCAATGGCCGAGAAGACGCGCGCGATGGATGGCTCGATCAGCTCGAACACGAGGTCGCGGCTGGCAAACGAGATTTCGACGTCCACCTGCGTGAACTCGGGCTGCCGATCGGCGCGAAGGTCCTCGTCGCGGAAGCACCGCACGATCTGGTAGTAGCGGTCCATGCCCGAGATCATCAGGATCTGCTTGAAGAGTTGGGGCGACTGCGGCAACGCGTAGAACTCGCCAGGATGCACGCGGCTGGGCACGAGGTAGTCGCGCGCGCCCTCAGGCGTTGATTTGGTCAGGATGGGCGTTTCGATCTCGACGAACCCGGCCGAATCGAAGTACTCGCGGATGGCGAGCGTCGCGCGGTGGCGCAGCAGCAGGTTGCGCTGCATGCGGGGCCGGCGCAGGTCGAGGTAGCGGTACCGCAGGCGCATCTCCTCGCTCACCGGCGTGTCGTCGGCGACGACGAAGGGCGGCCGACGCGCCTCGCTGAGCAGCCGGATCTCGCGGGCCACCACCTCCACGGCGCCGGTGTCGAGCTTCGGGTTGACGGCGTCCGGCCCACGCGGCTCCACGCGGCCAATCACCGCGACCACGTGCTCGGGCTTGAGCCCCTTGGCGAGACCGATGGTGCCGTCTTCTTCACGCACCACGACCTGGGTGAGCCCGTACCGGTCGCGCAGGTCGAGGAACACCAGCGAGCCGATGTCGCGGAGGCGATGCACCCACCCGAGCAGCACCACCTCACGACCGATGTCCCCTGCGCGGAGAGCCCCGCACGTGTGCGTGCGCCGCAGATCACCGAGTTGTTCGACCACGGAATGCCCGTTCCTTTCTCTGAGCGCGTTACGGAGCTTTCAGCTCGCGTGCCGCGTCGCCACGCGCAACGGCCCGCTGCGCGCCGCTCTTCATGTCCTTGATCGCCACCAGGCCCTGGGCGCGCTCGTCGTCTCCCAGCACCGTGACGAACGGCACGCCGCGCGCCGAGGCGTAGCGGAACTGTTTGCCCAACCGGTCGGCCTCGGGATAGACCTCGACGCGCAAGCCGCCCTCGCGCAACTCGCGGGCCAGGGCCAGCGATTCGCCCAGGCTCTCGGCATTCCACACCGTGACCATCACGTCGGCCGGGGCCGATTCCGCACCGGGCGGGAACATGCCACGTTCGGTCATCACGACGATGATGCGCTCGAGCCCGAGCGAGAAGCCGCAGGCCGGCACGTCCTCGCCAAGGAACATCCCGACGAGGTTGTCGTACCGTCCCCCGCCGCCGAGGCTGCCAGCGAGGTCGGGAACCGCGACTTCCATGATGGCGCCCGTGTAGTACGACAGCCCACGGGCCAGGGTGGCGTCAATGCGCACCCGGCCGTGCGCCGAGGTGGACGCCACCAGGGCGTCGATGTTGCGCAGTTCTTCAATGCCCCGTCGGCCCGCCTCGTGGTCGCCGACGAACCGACTGAGACGATCGAGTGTATCGGCATTGTCGAACGACGCGTCGCTGGCCGACGCGGTCCCAGCGCCACTCGATGCGATTCCTGCCGAGAACTGGAGCAGGCCGTCGGACGCGGTCGTCGGCACCCCACGGTCCGCAAGCTCGCGCCGCACGCCGTCGGCGCCGATCTTGTCGAGCTTGTCGAGGGCGACGAGCGCCTCACCGTGCTGGTCGGGCGAGACGCCGGCCGCGTCGAGCACGCCGGTCAGCACCTGGCGGTGGTTGAGACGAATCGAGAAGTCGGAGAAGCCGAGGCGGACGAGCACGTCGGAGGCCGCGGCGCACAGCTCGGCCTCGACCGCCATGGAGCGCGACCCGAGCGCGTCGACGTCGCACTGGTAGAACTCGCGGAAGCGGCCGCGGGCCGGACGGTCGGCGCGCCACACCGGCTGGATCTGGTAGCGCCTGAAGAACCGGGGCAGCTGCCCCCGATACTGGGCCACGACGCGCGCCAGCGGCACGGTGAGGTCGTAGCGCAACGCCAGGTCGGCCTGGCCAGAGGCTTCGTGCTCCCCGCGCTTCAGGATCTTGAAGATCAGCTGGTTGCCCTCTTCACCGTACTTGCCGAGCAGCGTCTCGAGGTTCTCGACGGCGGGCGTTTCGAGCGGCTCGAACCCATACCGCTCGTACACGTCGGTCACGACGCCGATCACGTACTGGCGCCGCCGGACCGCGTCCGGGAGGAAGTCGCGCATGCCGCGGGGAGGTTGTGCTGAAGCCATCACCGTGATCGACCGGGCCGAGCCGGCTACTCGCCCATGTAGTCCAGCCGATAGCCGACGTAGCGCTCCGCGTAGTCGCGGATGGAGCTCACCTCGGCGTCGGTGAGTGCGCGCTTCACTTTGGCCGGGCTGCCCATCACGAGCGAGCGGGGCGGGATGCGCGCCCCCTCGACGATGAGGGCGCCGGCCGCCACGATGGTGTCCGACCCGACGTCCGCACCGTTGAGCACGATGGCGCCCATGCCGATCAGGCAGCGGTCGCCAATGGTGCAGCCGTGCACGATCGCGCCGTGCGCGATGGTGACCTCATCGCCGATGGTCGTCGGATGCGTGCCCCGCATGACGTGGACGATGACCCCGTCCTGCAGGTTCGTTCGCCGCCCGATGCGCACCCGGTGCACGTCGCCGCGCACGACGACGTTCATCCAGAGGCTGCTCTCCTCGCCAACCGTCACGTCGCCGATGACCTGCGCACTCTCGTCGACCCAGGCCGACGAGGCGACGGCGGGCATCGTGCCGCGGTAGGGGCGAAGCATCAGAGAATTATAGCTGTCCTGCCTTGATCGCCGGACGAAGCGCTGGATACCTGATGCCGAGCTGCTCGAGATAGGTCTTGTAGCGGGTCGGGTCGTAGTAGAACCGCTTCATCTCGGGCCGGAATCGTTCCATGACGTCCCGGTTCAGTTCGATCGCCGGGGAATCTTCCGGGCGAACGAGGGGCGTGTACGTCGCGTCCTTCGTCTGCACGGTGCGGAAGTACTCCCACGCCTGGGCGACGAGCGCTGGCCGGAGCAGCAGATCGATCATGGTCATGGCCTGCACCTTGGCGCCCGCCGTGACCCCCTTGTGCGCGATCGGGGTCGCCATGGCGATGGCATTCGACCAGTTGTGGCCAGGCAGATTGGGGATGTTGCTCGGGAAGCGCAGCGTGACGGTCGGCACGTTCCAGGACACATCACCGATGTCGTCGGATCCCCCGCCACGCTTGTCGTCTTCCTTGATGGGGCCCTCGAGCTTCGTCAACTCGGTGTCGAGCCCCTTGGCCGTCACGCCCACCTCCTGCTGCACGGCCTTGGCCAGCGCCTGGTCGTCGTCACTCCACGCCGGCAGCCCCACGGCCTTGATGTTCTCGTTCATCGTCTCGGCCACGACCTTGTTGAAGTGCTGCGGCCAGGCCGATCCGAGGACCCGGGTCGATTCGAGCGTCGTTCCCGTCATCATGGCGGCGGCCTTCGCCATGGTGTCGCCGATGTCCCACATTCCCTTGACGCGCGGGTAATCGGTCTCCCGGAAGTAGTACCAGACCGAGGCGGCCGACGGTACCACGTTGGGCTGGTCGCCGCCGTCCGTGATGACGTAGTGCGAGCGCTGCTGGATGCGGAGGTGCTCGCGCCTGAAGTTCCAGCCGATGTTCATCAACTCCACGGCGTCGAGCGCGCTGCGGCCACGCCAGGGGGCGCCGGCACTGTGCGCGCTCTCGCCGCGGAAGGTGTACTCCACCGACACGAGACCATTACCAGCGGCCGACCCCCAGGACGTGCCGAGGTTGCTGCCCACGTGCGTGAACAGGCAGATGTCCACATCCTTGAAGAACCCTGCCCTGGCGAAGTACGCCTTCGTGCCGACCAGTTCCTCGGCCACCCCGGGCCAGATCTTGATCGTGCCGGGGATCTGCTCCCGCTCCATGATCCGCTTCACGACCAACGCAGCCGTGATGTTGAGGGGCACGCCCGAGTTGTGGCCCTCGCCGTGACCTGGCGCGCCGGCGACGACCGGGTCGCGGTACGCCACGCCGGGCTTCTGCGAGGTCTGCGGGATGCCGTCGACGTCGGAACCCAGGGCGATGACCGGCTTGCCTGAGCCCCAAGAAGCCATGAAGGCGGTCGGCACGCCCGCGATACCTTCCTCGACCGTGAAGCCCTCCTTCCGCAGGATCTCAACCAGGTAGCGCTGGGTCTCGAACTCCTGAAACCCCAGCTCCCCGAAGCTGAAGACGGAGTCGACCATCTGCTGGGTGAAGTCGTGCATCACGCCGACCGAAGCCGCGGCCTCGCGCTTCAGGGCCTCGAGTCGGACCTGCTCTTTCGACACGGCCTGTGGAGGCGCTGTGCCTGCCTGCGCGGCCCCGCCTGCCCTGAGCCCCGATCCCGCGAGGAGAAGGCCACACGCCAGCGCCGTGGCCCACGTCGCGCGCTGGATCCCGCGCTGGATCGCCCGCCTCGTCGTCCTGCTCATCACCCCACCCTCCCGTTGACGCCCCGACGACACCGTGCGTGGATTGTGCCGACAACGCGCCCCCGGCGCAAGGACACCGCGACCGGCGGTCGGCGCCCGTGAGTTCCTTGGCATAATGGAGGCTTCATGCCGACACGTGACGCGCTCGGGCGGCGCCTTGGGAGCCTTCGCCTCTCGGTGACCGACCGCTGCAACATCCGCTGCTCGTACTGCATGCCCGAGCACGAGTACGCGTGGCTCCCGCGAGCGCACCTGCTCACGTTCGAGGA
>JAFNAJ010000418.1 GCA_017860085.1 Acidobacteriota bacterium
TCGAAGCACCGGAAGAGGTCATGCTCGACGGCAACGCGCGCGCCGAGGGCCACTCGTTCTGGAGCATCGGCAGTCTCGAGGTCAGCGACGACGGGAGCCTGTTGGCGTTTGCCGAGGACGTGACCGGTTACCGGCAGTACACGTTGCGTGTCAAGGACCTGCGCAGTGGAGCGATCCTGCCGTTCTCACGCGAGCGCGTCACCTCGGTGGCGTGGGCGGCCGACAACCGCACGGTGTTCTACACGGTGGAGGACGCCACGACCAAGCGGTCCCACCGCCTGTATCGGCTGCGGGTCGATGCCGCCACCGGCGACGATCCCCTGCTCTACGAGGAGAAGGACGAGCGATTCGGCCTGGACGTCGGGCGGTCGAGGAGCGGGGCGTACATCGTCGCCAACACGAGCAGCTTGACGACCTCGGAGGTGCGCGTGCTGCGGGCCGATGCAGCCGATGCAAGCTTCGTGACGATCGAGCCGCGGACTCCAGGCGTCGAGTATGACGTCGACCACCGCGGAGAGCTCTTCTACATCCGGGTTAACGACACCGGGCGGAATTTCAGGATCGTGACGGCGCCCGTCGATCGTCCGGCCAGGGCGAATTGGACCGAGTTGGTACCACACAGGGCCAGCGTGATGCTGTCGGGCCTGTTGCTCTTCAAGAACCATCTCGTGCTCGTCGAGCTCGAGAACGCGCTGACCCAGCTGAGCGTGCGCGACCTCACGGACGGCACCGCTCATCGCGTGGCGTTCCCGGAGCCGCTGTTCACGGCGTTTCCCTCCGCCAACCCGGAGTTCGACACGACGGTCGTCCGCTACAGCTACCAATCGTTCCTGACGCCCTCGTCGGTGTACGACTACGACATGAGCAGCCGCCAGCAGACGCTGCTCAAGCAGACCGAGGTACTCGGCGGCTACGACAAGACGCAGTACGCGATGGAGCGCGCGTGGGCCACGGCCAGCGACGGCGTCAAGGTGCCCGTGTCGCTCGTCTATCGAAGGAACGTCGCCCGCGACGGCACGGCGCCCGTCTATCTGACGGGCTACGGATCCTACGGATTCCCGTCGTTCGTGTCGTTCTCGTCCAACCGTCTCAGCCTGCTCGATCGGGGCGTGGTGGTGGCGCTCGCGCACATCAGGGGCGGCGGCGACCTTGGCAAGCCCTGGCATGACGAGGGGCGCATGATGAAGAAGCGGAACACGTTCACCGACTTCATCGCCGTCGCCGATTTCCTCGTCGCGCAGAAGTATGGGGCCCGCGATCGGCTGGTCATCGAAGGGGGCAGCGCCGGCGGCCTGCTCATCGGGGCGGTGATCAACCTGCGGCCCGACGTGGCCCGGGCGGCGATCCTGCAGGTGCCCTTCGTCGACGTCATCAACACGATGCTCGATGAGACGGCGCCGCTCACGGTTGCCGAGTTCGAGGAGTGGGGCAATCCGAGGAACAAGGACGAGTACGACTACATCAAGACGTACTGCCCGTACACGAACCTCGCGGCCAAGGCCTATCCGGCGATGCTGGTGAAGACGTCGCTCAACGACAGCCAGGTGCTCTTCCACGAGCCCACGAAGTACGTTGCGAAGCTGCGGAGCCTCAGGACCGACGCCAACCCCTTGATCTTCAAGGTCAACATGGGTGCGGGTCACGGCGGCTCGTCCGGACGCTACGACCGTTTGCGGGAGGTTGCCTTCGACTACGCGTTCATGCTCTGGCAGATGGGCGTGGCGAAGGGCGACGCGCCTGGCCCCACGGCCCGGTGATGCGCCGCGCGCAAGCACGGCTGGAGCGACATCTCATGCAGGACTTCGAGAAACTCGGCGTGTTCTATCTCGGGCGCGAGTACGACCTCGAGACGCGCAGCACGGGCGACCGGCCTCTGCTGTACGATTCGCGCGACCTGGTGACCCACGGGGTCATCATCGGCATGACGGGGAGCGGGAAGACGGGCCTCGCGATCGATCTCCTCGAGGAGGCGGCGATCGACGGCGTCCCGGCCATCGCGATCGATCCCAAGGGCGACCTGGGCAACCTCATGCTCACGTTCCCGGGCCTCGGTGCCGACGAGTTCCGACCGTGGATTGACGAAGGCGAGGCGGCCCGGCAGAACGTGAGCGCGGAGCAGTTTGCCGCCCAGCAGGCGACGGCCTGGAAGGACGGCCTCGCGAAGTGGGGGCAGGACGGCGCGCGCATCGCGCGACTGCGGGGCGCAGCAGAGGTGGCGATCTACACGCCTGGCAGCAGCGCGGGCCTCCCCGTTTCGGTGCTCAAGTCGTTCTCGGCGCCGCCGCGCGAGATCCTCGACGACAGCGAACTGCTCGCCGAACGCATCAACGCGACCGCCACGGGCTTGCTGACGCTGCTCGGCGTCGACGCCGATCCGGTGAAGAGCCGAGAGCACATCCTGCTGTCGACGCTCTTCGGAGCCGCGTGGCGGGCGGGGGAGGCGCTCGATCTCGCGGCGTTGATTCAGCGCATCCAGACGCCCCCGGTGTCTCGGATAGGCGTGCTCGAGCTGGAGAGCTTCTTCCCGTCGAAGGACCGCTTCGAATTGTCGATGCGGCTCAACGGGCTGCTCGCGGCGCCGGGCTTTGCCTCGTGGCTCGAGGGTGACGGGCTCGATGTCGATCGCATGCTGTACACGGCGGAAGGACGGCCCCGGATCGCCGTGATCTCGATCGCGCACCTGAACGACGCCGAGCGGATGTTCTTCGTGGCCCTGCTGCTGGAGGAGGTGCTCGCCTGGGTGCGTCGCCAGCCGGGGACGACGAGCCTGCGCGCGCTGCTCTACATGGACGAGGTGGCGGGCTACATGCCGCCCGTCGCGAATCCACCCTCGAAGGCGGCGCTCCTCACCCTGCTCAAGCAGGGCCGGGCGTTCGGGTTCGGCGTCGTGCTGGCGACGCAGAATCCCGTGGACCTCGACTACAAGGGCCTGTCGAACGCCGGCACGTGGTTTCTCGGGCGCCTGCAGACCGAGCGCGACAAGGCCCGCGTGCTCGACGGGCTCGAGGGCGCCATGGCAGGTTCGCAGCCGTTCGACCGCGCCGAGACGGACCGCCTGCTGTCGGGGCTCGGCAAGCGGGTGTTCCTGTTGCACAACGTTCACGAGTCGGCGCCAACGCTGTTCGAGACGCGCTGGGCGATGTCGTACCTGCGAGGACCGCTCACGCGCGACCAGATCCGGACCCTGATGGCGGCGCGCGCGA
>JAFNAJ010000419.1 GCA_017860085.1 Acidobacteriota bacterium
GGTACCCGCGCGAGTCGGGTCACGAGAAATGCCTGTCGCCCCCAGGCCTTCCCAAGTTCGCTGGCGGCCGTGTCACTCGCGCCGGCGGTCAGCGCCGCCGTGAGCGCGAGAAGCGCGAGCCCTTGGTGCCCCGACGCGGAACCGAGCAGCGCAGCAACGGCCGCGACCAGGCAGTTGGCGATGGCATTCCCGGGCCCCCGCCGGCCGTCGCGGTCCTCCGCGATGCCCAGCGCCGCCTTGCGCCGGTGACCCACGCGCGATGTGAGTGACGCCACGCCAAAGGTGGCCAGCAGTAACGTCCAGGCAGCCGGCCCGGCACCGGCCCACACAGCCACTCCAATCAGCGCCCCGACAACGGCTCCTCCCCTCGAGACCGTGCCGGCCCGCCAGGCCAGTGAGGCACTCACAGCATTGACGACCACGGCGATCGGGAGGCGGTCGGCCACCGCCGGCCAGGCCAGCCGCCAGGCCTCCGCCGACACGAGGCTGCACGTCCAGAGCACCGCGGCCGCCGAGAACGGCACCGACAGGTTGTCGTCGAGTGCCACAGGCAGTGACTCGACGAGTGCAGCCACGCCCGCCGCGATGAACGGGGCGATGAGCACGTACGTCCACGACGGGCGCGTGTCGAGCGCGGGGATCGTCCACCAGGTGAGCGCCAGCGCAGCCGCGCCTCCGGCGACGGCGAGTGTCACGCTTCCGACGACGGTCTTCGTGGGGTGCCACGGCCAGCGCAAGCCGCCGAGACGCCGACCGACCAGTGTGGCCGCACCGTCGCCGACGGCGAGGATGCCCCACGCCGCAGCCGCGATGTCGGGACGCGTCGGAAAGAGGAGGATCAGGACCATGACCGCGAGCGGGTAGAACACGATGCCGTCCAGCCCGCGGTGCCCGCGCTCGCCAGGTCGAAACAGCCGATCACCGAACCACCGCGGCAGAAGGAGCACGTTCACCAGCAGCGCCATGAGGGCGCAGGCCGCCGCCTGCCATGTCGAGAGGACACGGAGCGCCAACGCGAAGGCCCCCATCGCGATGTGCACCGACTGACGCTGGGTTTCGGAGAACCCGGTCATGGTTTCAGTCGCCTGAGGCGTCGCGCCACGCGGAGAGCATGGCCCGCACACCCTCGGACAGTGGGGTGATTCGGTAGCCGATGTCGTCGATCGCGGCGGCGCTGTCAACTGGCCAGTCGTGTCGCAGGATCTCGACCGTGCCGCGGGTGACCATGGGCAGCCGTCCAGTGAGCCGTGCCCGCCACTCCTCGATCGCTCCCACGAAGCCGGCCAGGCCGTACGGCAGGCGCCGCGGCAGGCGGCATCCCGTCTGATCCCGCACGGTTTCGAACAGTCGCCACTGCGGGACGTTCTCACCCCCGAGCCCGTAATGCGACCCGGTTCCAGCCCGCTCCAGAGCCGCCACGTGACCGCGCGCCACGTCGCCGACGTACGCAAACGACCACGTCCGATCGCCGCCAACGATGCCGGGCAGTCGACGGTCGAGATGGTCGCGCACCAACCGGCCGACGAGGTTGCCTTCCGTCACCGCTCCGGGTCCGTAGATGACGCCGGGGTGCAGGCACACGAGGGGAGCGCCGTCGGCGATGGCCGCACTCGCCACCGCATGGGCTTCTGCCTTGGTCCGCTGGTAGGCATTGGCCGCGAGCGGGACTAGCGATCCCGCAGGAGGGAGCGCGAGGAACGACGAGGTGTACACGAGGCGAGCGATGCCGAGCACCCTCGTGGTCTCGAGGACGTTGCGAAGACCGCCCACGTTGACCTCGTCATACACCGAGCGCCGGGCGTGCCAGATCGACACGAGCGCGGCCACGTGGCAGATTGCCTGGCAGCCGCGCGCCGCGGCGAGCAGCGCCCGCCGATCGCGGATGTCGCCATCATAGGCGCGTCCTGTCAATCCGCTGGCCGTGGCGTGACGAGCGAACGCAACGGTGTCGTGCCCGGCGGCCTGGAGCGCGGCCACCACCGCGCGACCCAGGTATCCGGTCGCTCCCGTGACGAGGACCCTCATCCGCGTTGTTCGGCGCTGGACGAGCCGGGCGATCCCGCCAGCGCGTGCCGCCAGTAGTCGAGCAAGTCCTTCAGCGTCGTCTCGAGGGCAATGGACGGTGTCCACCCGGTCTCACGCGACAGCCGCTCGAAGGATCCCTTCACGCAGGGCACGTCGTTCGGGCGCAGCAGCGACGGGTTCACGTGCACGGAGACCGGGACGTGCGCCGCACGAACGAGGAAGTCGAGAACGTCACGCACCACCCAGGGGCGTCCTGAGCAGACGTTGTAGACCGTTCCCGGGCTGCCGCGCTCCATCAGCGCGACATAGGCGCGCACGGTGTCGCGAACGTCGGTGAGGTCGCGCGCGGCATCGAGGTTGCCAACTTCGATCGTTGGAGATGCCAGGCCGGCTTCGATCGCCGCCACCTGGCGAGCGAAGCTCGAGGTGAAGTACTCGGCCGACTGTCCAGGCCCGACGTGGTTGAACGCCCTGGCGATCACGGTCGGGATCCCATCGTTCGTCCACGCGCCGCGCACGAGGGCCTCCTGGGCGAGCTTGCTGAGGGCGTAGGGGTTCGGCGGCGCGACGGCGCTGGTCTCGGTGAGCGCATCGGTCGACGGCCGATACACGGTGGACGAGCTCGTAACGAGGATCCGTGGTGCGTCGCCGAGGATCCTGATCGCCTCGATCAGGCAGTGCGTGCCGAGCACGTTCACGCGCAGCGTCTCGGCGGTGTGCTCCCACGACCGGGCCACGTGGGCCGCTGCGGCGAGGTGATACACGCGCTGCGGCCGATCGGAGGCGAGCGCCTCGCCGACCGCGGCTCGATCGAGGAGATCGACCGCGCGCCAGGCGATGCCGTGACGATGGGGAGGCGGTGCGTCGGGCCGGTACCACCCCACGACCTCCTGGCCCGCGCGCTGCAGTTCGTCGATCAGGTATTGACCGACGAATCCGGCGGCTCCGGTGACCAGGACGGGACGTGCCACGACACTACCTTTCCACGCGGTGTCACTGAGCATCGGGCTTGAGGGGCTGGCCGGCACGCGACATCGTCGTCTGACGGGTGCTCACGATGAGCGGGCGCAGGCCTCTAATATACGCGGCTGGTTCCGTTGCCGCCGCCCAGGGCGCCGAAGAAGTTCGAGAAGGTGCCCACGCCAGCCAGCGTGAACGAGATGTTGAAGCGGCGACGTTGTAGTAGCCGAGGATGCGCTGCTGGACGAGACTGTCGCGGGCGAAGTCGTAGTCGAGCGCGTAGGACCCACCGTAGCGGTTCTGGAGCGCCTTGAGCGTCGTGCCGAGGTTGAGCAGGTTGTCCACGCGGTCGGACGTGGCATAGCGACGGCGGCTCCACCCGCCCGTCACGTCACCCCACGACGCGACGCTGGCCACCCCGCTTGCTCGCACCGTCAGCAGGGTCCGCAGCGAGTAGTCGTATTCGAGGCGCAGCGCGCCGCTCGTGCGGTCGGCCGGGTTGGCCCGGACCGAGAGGAGAATCGGGGAGAAATTGCTCGGCTCACGCGGGGTGAAGCTGCTGCCATAGGCCGGGTCGTACTGGCTTGCGGCGGCGTTCGTGTAGTAGGTCTGCGCCAGGTTGACGTTCAGGAACTCGCGCGCCTGACCGAGCCCGCGCCGCCGGGCCAGGAACCGGTTCGTGACACCGTAGCTCATGCGCGTCGTACCGCCCACGGTGTAGTCGTCGGACTCGAGCTTGACGATGCGATCGTAGACATCGATCAGGCTCACGCGCTGGATGCTGAAGTTGGGCTCGATGAGGTGCTTGTACTTCTCCGCGTAGCCGTTGTCGGGGGTGTCCCAGATGCGGGTCAGCACCGGACCCACGACGTCGGCCCGCAGATCGAAGTAGTCGCGGAAGAGCGAATCGTCGATGACGCGGCCGAGCTCGTCCTGGCTCTTCGTGTAGTAGGT
>JAFNAJ010000055.1 GCA_017860085.1 Acidobacteriota bacterium
TTCGCGGCGGCGCGCCGCTCCCGCTCAGCCGTGACCATCTTGTAGGCCACGTAGTACTTGTAGATGTTGGCCACGTAAGTCACCGTCTCGCGGCCGATCCGCTCCGAGGCGATCTGCTCCACGTTGCCGAACCACACGTTCGGGTCGAGACCGCGCGCGGCCGCCTCGCGCCGGAGTTGGCGGACGCGTCCGGGCCCGGCGTTGTAGGACGCGAAGGTGAAGAGCCCCTTGTTGAGGGGGTCCATCGGCTCGTCCTTGAAGTACTGGTCGACCATGAAGCGGAAGTACTTCACCCCGGCGTGGATGTTGGGCTCGATCTCCTGGATGTCGCCGACCTTCAGCTCCTTGGCGGTGGCCGGCATCACCTGCATCACGCCGATCGCCCCAACCGGGCTCTTCACGTTCTGGTCGAGGCCGGATTCCTGGTAGCCCTGGGCGGCCATCAGCAGGTAATCGAGCTGGTACTGGTCGCCGTACTTCCTGAACAGCGCCCCCAGCGCCTCGAGCTTCTTGCGCTCAGCCTCCGAGGTGGCGTTCTTCACGAACTTCGTGTTCTGCAGGTAGCGCTTCTCGATTATGTTGCCGAACGCCGTCCCCAGGCCGAACCGGGCGATGAACGCGTTCAGCTCGGCAGCGAGCTTCGGGCTGTTCTTGCGGATGGCCACGGTGAGGGTGCCGCCCGTCCGCAGGGCCACCGCGTCGTGCACGGTCAGGTTCGTGAGGACCTTCTTCCAGAACTCCGCCAGGTAGTCGTCGACGACGGTGATCTCGATCAGGCCGGCGTTCACCATCTCGAGCACGTCGTCGTCCTCGAGGTTCTCTGGGACCTCCTGCACGATGACCGGCGGCTTGCCGGCCGCCTTCAGCTTCTCGTTCAGCGCCAGCAGGCTCAGGTTGTAGGCGCTGTTCTTGCGGACGAACACCTCCTGCCCGGCCAGGTCGCCGACCGTCGCGATTGCCGGCGCGCCGGGGCCCGTCACCACGATCTCGTTCACGTTGGTGCGGGTGGGATTTGTGAAGTCCACCTGTGTCTGGAGCTCGGGGATCACGTTGGCCCCGGCCATCACCAGGTCTACCTTGCCCCCGGTGAGCGCCTGCAGCAGCAGGTGGCGCGGCAACGGCACGCAGACGACGCTGATCTTCAGGTTTCCGGTGTTGAGCTTCTTGTTCAGCTCGTCCTCGAGGAGCTTGGCGTACTCGTAGGCCCCGCCCCGCTGCACCCCCTTGTCCACGAAGTAGTGCGTGCGGTTGTACGTGACGCCGGCGCGAATCAACCGGCGTTTCACCATCTCGTCGAAGTCGCCCGTGAAGGGTCGACCGAGCTGTTCGCGTATCCCGTCGGGCAGCCCCGACTCGTAGGCTGGCGGCGGCAGGGGCGCCTGATCGGAAGCGCCGGGCGCAGCCGGCGTGGACGCTTGTTGCACGGGCCCAGCCGCCGCCGGCGCGGCGGCCGGTCCCGTTCCAGCCTGCTTCGGCTCCTCCTGCCTGCCCGTACAGCCCGGAACCGAGAGCGACGCGAGCAGAAGCGCCACGAGACTCAGCCACTCGGTCCGCGCACGCGTGCGAGGAGGGCGCATGGCAGGCTCAGCCCTTTGGCTTGAACGCGTCCTTGACCTGCTTGCTGATGTCCTTGTAGTTCTTCGACAGTAGCTTCTCTTCGTCCGCGGTCAGGATTCTGAATGGCACCCGCAAGAGGCTCTTCTCGAACTTCACGTTGAGCCAGTGCTGGCCGTACGCGATGCCGCCCGGCACGCGGAAGTAGAGCCGGCCGACACACGCGCGGTTGGAGCTCAACTCGACCTCGTCGAACGGCATGGCGCGATCGCCCAGGTCGGGAAAGAAGCTGATGGCGCACGCCCGGGTCGCGCCCGGCGGAAAGTAGTTGATCGAGTCGCGCTGGACCTTCTCCCGAGCCTGCAGCGCCTGGGTGTTCCCCCCCCGGAACTCGCTGATGGACGGCAGGGGAATCGTCTTGCCGTCAGGCGTCTCGATCGAGAGCGCGTCCTTGGTCAACGTATAGTTCCGCACCCCGTCCCGGACCGTCATGCCGACCTCGAGGAGCATCCACTCCTCGCCGAGCGACCGGTTGGCCAGTTGGTACCCGAGGATGACGTAGCCTTCGTTGTTGTACGCGGCCCGGACGAACTTGCCCTCCATCGTCATGACTTCCGGTACCCCGGGTTGCGGCATCTGCACTTTGGGCTTCTCCTGGGCCTGCGCATAGGCTGCAGCACCCGGGGCCCACACGGAAACCAGGCCGACGAGGATCAGTGACAATGCGTGCTTCGCGTTCATGGAACCTCCTCAGAAACAGACTTCGGGCGGATCGACGCCCATCCCGCTCATCATACGCTCGGTCCAAGCCGGGAGAGACCCCGCCCGGACGACCAAGCCCAACTCATTGACTCGTTTCAACCAAGACGTTGCGCGGTGGCATCGCTCGTCCGCGCCCCTTGGCCCCTCACTGCATCGCGGTGGCCGGCCGTTCTGCCAACTTCTTCAGCTCGTCGTCAGACCAGCCGCCGCCGAGCGCGCGATACAGCTGCACGGCGCTGACGAGCTGCACCCGCTTGAGGTCTGCGAGGTCGAGCTCGGCCGAGAAGAGCTGGCGCTGGGCGTCGAGCACCTCGAGGTAACTCGACACGCCGCCCCGGTAGCGCAAATCGGTGAGGCGGAGGTACTCGGCCGCGGCGGCCTTTCGGGCCTCCGACTCCGCGATCTGCTCGCGCACCTTCTGGATCGTGATCAGCGCGTCGGCCACCTCGCGGAACGACTGCAGGATCACCGCGCGGTAGTCGATCGCGGCCTGCTCGGCCTGGGCCCGCGCGATGCGGACGCGCGCGTTTCCCGCCCCGCCGTCGTACAACGGCAGTTGGATGAAGGGGCCGATCGACACGAGGCCCTCGGCCTTGTCGCCGCCGCCGAAGAAGTCCTCGAGCGACGTGCCGACGCGGCCAAATGCTCCGGTGAGCCCGATCCGCGGCACCGGAATGCGGCTCGCGACGGCGACGCCCAAGCGGGCAACGGCGGCATGGAGAACCCGCTCGGTCGCGACGATGTCGGGTCGCCGCTCGAGCAGTTGTGAGGGGAGACCCGTCGGCACGTCGGGCGCGGCAGGCAACGACGTCACCCGCACCGTGTCGCGCTGGATCGCAGACGGCGGGCGTCCAACGAGCACGCTGATCAGGTTCTCCACCTGCACGATCTGGCGCTCGACGAGCGGCAGCTGTTCGCGCGTGGTCGCGACCTGCAGCGTCGCCTGCGCCACCTCCGTGCCCGACGCGACGCCGCCCTGGTCCAGCGTCCGGACGAGCGCGAGCCACTCCTCCTGGCTCGCGATCGTCCGCACGACGATGTCTCGCCGCTCGTCGAGAGAACGCAGGTCCACATAGGCCTGCGCCACGTCGGTGACGAGCGACGACATCGTCGCGCGTGCGCCCCATTCGGTGCCGAGCAGGTCGGCGCGGGCGGCCTCGGAGGCGCGGCGCAGCCGGCCGAAAAAGTCGATCTCCCAATTGAAGAAGATGGTGCCGCTGTAGGCGTTGTCGAACTTCGTGCCGGTGCCGACACCGCTCGTGGTGAACTCCCCCCCGACGAACGGCTTCAAGTTGGAACCGGCCAGCGCGGCACGGCCGCGGAACTCCTCGACGCGCGCGGCGGCCTGCCGCAGGTCGAGCCCGTTGTCGATCGCCTCTCGGATCAGCGCCGAGAGCGTCGGGTCCTTGAACATCTCGAACCACGGGAGATCGGCGATCGACTGCGCCTGCTCGGGCGTGACGGTCACGCTGCGGTAGGCGGGCGGGGGCGTCACCGTCGGGCGCGTGTAGTTCGGGCCGAGCGGGGCGCACGCGGTGCCCAGGCCCGCGAGCAGGAGCAGGATGGGGACGACTCGATGGCGCGTCATCTCAGTGTCCTCCTCCATGCGACGGCGCGGGCACCGGCGGCGCGGCGCCGGCTTCGGCGTGCTTCTTCTTTCGTCCCAATCCCTCGACGAACGTGAAGTTGCCGGGAATGAGGAACACGCCCAACGCGGTCGCCACCAGCATGCCCCAGAAGACGGCCGTGCCCATCACGTTCTGGGCGCCGGCGCCCGCGCCCGTTGCCTTCATCAGGGGAACGACGCCGAGGATGAAGGCGAAGGCCGTCATCAGGATGGGACGGAAGCGCAGCCGGGCCGAGGTGAGCGCGGCCTCCTGGAGGCTCATGCCCTCCTCGTGCTTGGCCTTCGCGAACTCGACGATCAGGATGGCGTTCTTGGCCGCGAGGCCGATGAGCATGATGTTGCCGATCTGGACGTACACGTTGTTGTCATAGCCCGTGAGCCAGACGCCGAAGAATGCGCCGAGCACGACCAGGGGCGAGCCCAGCAGCACCGCCCAGGGCAGCCGCCAGCTCTCGTACAGGGCCGCGAGCAGCAGGAACACCAACACGATCGCGGCGACGAGCGTCGGGCCGGCCGGGGGCGCGGTCTTCTCCTGATAGGACATCGACGAGTAGGTGAAGCCCATCTCCGGGGGCATCGTCTCCTTGAAGACATCCTCGAGCGCGGCCAACGCCTGGCCCGAGGCGTACCCGCGGCCCGGCACGCCGTTGAACTCGACCGAGCGCAGCAGGTTGAACCGGTTCGTCAACTCGGTGCCCCCCTGCGGGGAGATGGTGACGAGCGTGGACAACGGAACCATGTCGCCCGTGGTCTTGCTGCGCACCCAGATTTCACCGATGTCCTCGGGCTTGCGCCGGTAGTCGGCCTCGGCCTGGACGTAGACGCGGAAGAGGCGCCCGAAGCGGTTGAAGTCGTTCACGTAGCTGCCGCCGAGGCTCGAGGCGAGCGCCTGGAACGCCTCGTTGATCGGGACGCCCAGCTTGCGCGCCTTCTCCCGGTCCATTTCCACCTTCACCTGCGGATAACGCGGGTCGAACGAGGTGAAGATGTTCCCGATCTCGGGCCGCTGGCGGGCCGCCGCCGAGAACTGCTGGCTCAGCTCGCCTAGCTGTTCCACGCTCAGGCTGCCGCTCCGGTCCTGGATGAGGAAGTTGAAGCCGGCCGACGCGCCGAAGCCGGCGATGGTGGGAACGTTGAACGGGAAGATGATGGCCTCGGGGATCCGCGCGAACTCGGCCTGCAGCCTCGCCATGATGCTCAGGGCGTGCTGCTCTTCGCCGTGACGGTCCTCCCAGGGCTTCAGGCGCAGGAAGATCGTGCCGAAGTTGGGCTGATAGGTGCTGGTGACTGCACCGTAGCCGCCGATCGTCTGATACGACTCGACCCCCTCGGTCTTCCCGAGAATCTGCTCGACCTGTCCGAGCACGGCGCTGGTGCGCTCGAGCGAGGCGCCAGCCGGCAGCGTCACGTTGACGCCGAGAATGCCCTGGTCCTCGTCCGGGATGAAGCCGGCGGGCAGCTTGCTGCCGAAGAAGCCAGCGCCCGCCACCACGACGGCCACGAGGGCAATCGTGACGAACGACTTCCGCACCAGCATCCCGGCGCCCCTGATGTACGCGTTGGTGGAGGCGTCGAAGACCTTGTTGAATCCCCGGAAGAACGCGCCGATGGGCCCCCGGGCCGGCTTCGCCGGCCTGAGCAGCATGGCCGAGAGGGCGGGCGAGAGCGACAGCGCGCTGAAGGCCGACAGGAGCACGGAAATCGCGATCGTCAACGCGAACTGCTGATACATCCGGCCGGTGAGGCCAGGAATGAAGGCCACCGGGACGAACACCGCCGTGAGGATGAGCGCGATGCCGATCACCGGGGCCGACACCTCCTTCATGGCCTGGATCGTCGCGTCCTTCGGGGCCATCCCTTGCTCGATGTGGTGCATCACCGCCTCGACGACAACGATCGCGTCGTCGACGACGATGCCGATGGCGAGCACGAGGCCGAACATCGACAGGGTGTTCACCGAGAATCCGAGCAGCGGGAAGAAGATGAAGGTCCCGATGAGCGACACCGGCACCGTGATCAGCGGGATGATCGTGGCCCGCAGGTTCTGCAGGAAGATGAAGACCACGAGCGTCACCAGGATGACGGCCTCGATGAACGTTTCTTCGATGGACTTGATCGACGCTTCGACAGCGGGCGTGGTGTCGTAGACGATCGTGTAGTCCATGTCGGACGGGAAGAAGGTCTTGGCCTCCTTCATGGTCTCGTAGATCGCGTCGGCGGCCTGGAGCTGGTTGGCTCCGGGCAGCAGGTAGACGGCCATGGCGCCGGCGGCCTTGCCGTTGAGGCGGCCGAAGGAGTTGTAGTCCTGCGATCCGAGTTCGACCCGGCCCACGTCCTTGATGCGGATCTGCCCGCCCGTCGCCGACTCGCGGATGATGATGTTGGCGAACTCGTCCTCGGTGATGAGCCGGCCGGGAGCGCTCACCGTGTAGGTGAACTCCTGGTCTGGCGGTGACGGGCGCATGCCGATGCGGCCGGCCGGGGCCTGGAGGTTCTGCTCCTTGATGGCGTTCATCACGTCGGACGGCGTGAGCGCGAACTTGGCGAGCCTGTCCGGCCGCAGCCAGATGCGCATGCCGTAGTCCGTGCCACCGAACAGGTCCACCTGGGCGATCCCCGGGATACGCAGGAGCTTGTCGCGGAGGTTGATGCCGCAGTAGTTGATCAGGAAGTTGGCGTCGTAGGTGCCCTGCGGTGAGGCGACGGAGATCACCATCAGGATGCTGGGACTTTGCTTCTTGACCGTGATGCCCTGCTGGATCACTTCCTGGGGCAGGCGGGCCTGGGCCGACGACACCCGGTTCTGGGTGAGCACGTTGGCCATGTCCTGGTTGGTGCCCACCTCGAAGTTGACGTCGAGCAGCATGCGGCCGTCGCTGGTGTTCGACGACTTCATGTAGATCATGCCCTCGACGCCGTTCACCTCCTGTTCGACCGGCGTCGCCACCGACTGCTCGACCGCGACGGCCGAAGCGCCCGGGTACGTGGCGGTGACGCGGATCGTGGGAGGCGCCAGGAAGGGGTACTGCTCGAAGCTCAGCCCGCGGAGGCTGTTGAGCCCCAGCAGGACGATGATGATCGAGATGACGATCGCGACAATCGGGCGGCGGATGAAGAAGTTCGCCATGACCGAGCCCTAAGCGCCCTTCACTTCGGTAGCGGCAGCAGCGGGCGTGGCAGGCGAATCCGCGCTCCCGTCCTGGATCGTGACCATTTCGGGCTTCACCTTCACGCCTGGCCGTACCTTCTGGACTCCCTCGACGACGACCCGCTCGCCGCCCCTGAGACCCGCGTCGATCACCCACAAGGAGCCCACCCGCTCGCCGGGCGTCACCATGCGGATCTCGATCTCATCGTTGCCGCCAACGACCGCGACGTTGTAGACACCCTGCAGTTCCGACACGGCACGCTGCGGCACGAGGATCGCGCCCGTCTTCTGCTCGACCACCGCGCGCACGCGGGCGTACTGGCCGGGCCGCACGATTTCGTTGGGGTTTGGGAAGGCGGCCTCCATGAGAATCGTGCCGGTCTCGGGATCCACGTTGCGGTCGACGAACACGAGCCTGCCATCCGCCGGATGCACGGTTCCGTCGGCCAGCACGAGTCTGAGCGGCTGCTGCGGGGTGTCGGAGCCCTTGCCGCGCTCCACCTGCCGGCGCGCGAGGCGGAGGTAGTCACGCTCCGGGAGCGTGAACCGGACATGGATCGAGGCGATCTGGGAAATGTGCGTGAGCAGGTTGTTCTGCCCCTGTCCTACCAGGGTGCCCGGGTACACCTCGGTCTTGCCGACCAGGCCGTTCTCCGGAGCGTGGACCCTCGTGTAGCCAAGGTCGATCTCCGCCCGCTGGACGTTTGCTCTCGCCGCCTGCACCGTCGCTTCGGCCGCTCGCTGGATGGAGATGGCCGTCTCGAGCTGCTCGCGCGGGATGGCGTTCTCCTTGGCCAGCGGCTCGTAGCGCGCGACGTCCTGCTTCGCGCGAGCGAGATCCGCCTCCGTTCCGGCCAGCGTTCCCTTCGCTTGCGCAAGTGCCGCCTCGAAGGGGCGCGCATCGATGGTGTAGAGCAGCTGGCCCTTCGTGACAGGCATTCCCTCGGTGAAGTTGACGGTTTGAATGTACCCGCCGACACGGGCCCGGACTTCGATCTCGGTGGAGCCCCGGGTCTGGCCAATCGCCTCGAGGAAGATCGGGACGTCCCTCTGCAGGACGGTTGCCACCTTCACCGCAGGCGGTGGAGGGGGCGGCGGCGGCTCTTTCTTGCCGCAGCCCACGCCGGCCACCACTATCACGACCGCGACGGCCGCACACACGACCCCGCGACCGGGGCTCGAGAGCGACCGAATCTGACGAGTTCCAACTGTGACCATGGGTGTCATCCTGTCATCCCGCGAGACGGTACGGCAACGTTGACCGTCACAATCTTACTCTCCACCGGGAGAGGTGGTCGTTTTTGGCCAATCAGGTATCGCCAGCAGGATACGTGCCGTCGGGCGCGCCGCCCCTCGTACATGGTCCCTGCGGGTGTCCATCCCTCGCGGTCACGGTCACGGCTCCGCGCAGCCGGAGTTCCTCCTGAATGGCGGAGGAATTGGCCCGGATCGGCCGACCTGTCGTTCAGACGACAGCCGGCTCGTCGTCGATCTGGTAGAACTGCTACGATTCCCCCATGCCCCGTGAGACCCAGCGCCTTCGCGTCCTCATCGGCTTCGCGGTCGTTTCGTGGGTCGCGGCGGTGACCCCGCATGCGCAGGAGGCCCAGCAGGAGAAGCCGGTGCCGAAGGACTCCACGAGGCTCACGGTGACGGGCTGCCTGAAGGGCCGCGTGCTGACGGTGGCGAGGAATCCCGAAGAGCAGGGCGTGGTGATCAGCGGCATGGACGTCGTGGGACGATCGTTCCGGCTGGCTGGCCCGAAAGACCTGATGGGTGAAGTGAAGGAACACGACCGCGACTTCGTGGAGGTGACGGGCCTGGTCAAGAAGAACGACCTCGAGGGGCCGCCCGGCATGCGGATCGGCAACACCAAGGTCACCATCGGCGTCGGCGCCGGCTACGACCCCAACCGCCGGCAGACGGGCGTGGACCCTCAGCAGACCGTGCCGATCATGGACATCACGGCCTTCCGCTTCATCACCAACAGTTGTCCAATTGAGCGCAGGTAGCGGAGAATCCCTGCGCACACGGCTCGGGCCTCAACGGGCACGACGCGGACGTCAGACACGCAAGAACACCGAGCTACCGAGGAGGATGCGATGATCCTGCAACGACTGGCCAAGAACTGGTGGGTCTTCGTGCTCCGCGGCGTCCTGGCGATCCTGTTCGGCATCGGGACGTTCGTGATGCCCGGGATTACCCTGGCCGCCCTCATCCTGCTCTACGCGGCCTATGCCCTGGCCGACGGTGTCATCGCCGCGATTGCCGCGTTCGCGCAGCGGAAGCCAGGCGAGCCGTTCCCCTGGTCGGTCTTGCTCATCGGGCTGGTGGGCATCGCGGCCGGCATCGTCGCGTTCATGTACCCGGGCCTGACCGCGCTCGTCCTCCTCTACCTGATCGCGGCGTGGTACATCGTTCGTGGCATCTTCGAGATCGTCGTCGCCATCCAGTTGCGGAAGGAGATCCAGGGAGAGGGCTGGCTCATCGCCGGCGGCGTCCTCTCGGTACTCTTCGGCGTGTTCCTCTACGCGCGGCCCGGCGCCGGCGCGCTCGCGGTGCTCTGGATGATCGGCATGTTCGCGATCCTCTTCGGCATCATCCTCATTGGACTGGGCTTCAAGCTGAAGGGAATCAAGCCCGCACGGGCGTGAGGCAGCGGGTTCCATGGTCGGCCGTTCGGAGATCTTCGGCCTTCTCGCCTGCGTGCTCGTCAGCGCGCTCGGTGCGCCACACCTCGCGCTGGCACAGGAGGCAGGCCCGCAACCCAGTCCATCGTCGTCAGCCCAGCGATCCGACGCGACGGATGGTGGCACCGGGAATGCCGACGCGGCCCAGCCGGAGTCCAATCGCGGGTTCTGGGCCAACTTTGCCCACTCGACGCCGCTCGGCCTGTCGTCGCAGACCGGGGGCGAGGCCGGGTTCTGGAGCCGCACCAAGGAAGGCATGGGGCGTATCTGGTCCGATGGGAGGCCCAGCCTGATCGTATCGGGCTATGCGTGGCACATGCCATGGAAGCACAAGACCGAGCGGCAGAAGGCGTTCAACGACGCGGCCTGGGGCGGTGGCTTCGGCCGGTCGTTCGCCGAGAACGATCGGCGCCAGCGGATCCTCTACGTTGTCGCCAACAACGACTCGCATGAGCGGATGCAGTACATGACCGGCTATGCGTGGCTGGCCCGCTGGCACCCCTACGGCACGCTGCGTCTCGGCGCCGGGTACACGATGTTCCTGATCGGACGTCACGAGTACAACTACGTTCCGATCCCGCTGATCCTCCCAGCCTTCAGCGTGGGCACTGAACCGGTCGAGGTGTTTGCCACCTACGTTCCGTATGGCGAGGTGATGCTGCTGGTCGGGCGATTCACGTTCTGACTCCGGCGACCGCCTGCCGCCTCACGC
>JAFNAJ010000420.1 GCA_017860085.1 Acidobacteriota bacterium
GTGCCCTCGCTGAGGCCGGGTCTCGACCTGTGCAAGCCGACGGGCGTCGTCCTCGGCGCAGGCAGCCGCGTCATCGTCGCGCGCGACGAGGGAGACATCGGTGAGGCGCTCGAGGAACGTCTCACGTCGCGAGGGGCAACGGTCTTGTCGCTGGCGCGTGCGCTCGACGGCGACGGACTCGATGCCCGGGTCGACGCGTGGCTCGCGGACGGTCCGGTGCACGGCGTTTACTGGCTGCCCGCTCTCGACGCCGAGCCAGCCCTCGATACTCTGGATCTCCACGCATTCCGACGACTCAATCACCAGCGCGTGAAACGCCTGTATCGCATCATGCGGCGGCTCTACGAACGCGTGTCCACGCCGGGCACGTTTCTCGTTGTCGGCACCCGCATGGGCGGCCAGCACGGCCAGGGGCGCCAGGGCGGCGACGCGCCGCTCGGCGGGAGCGTGTGCGGGTTTGCCAAGGCGTACAAGCGCGAGCGCCCGCAGGTGATCGTCAAGGCCGTGGACTTCGAACTGAGCGCGAGCACGTGGGGCATCGCCGACGCGCTCATCGCAGAGACCTTGAGCGATCCAGGAGCCGTCGAGATCGGGTTCAAGAACGGCCTGCGCTGGACGCTGTCCCTGACCGAGCAGCCGGCCGCGAACGGCGAGCCGGGCCTGGTGCTCGACAAGGACTCGGTCTTTGTCGTCACCGGGGCGGCGGGAGGGATCACGAGTGCCATCGTTGCCGATCTGGCGGCCCACAGCGGCGGCACCTTCTACCTGCTCGACCTGGTTGGGGCGCCGACCCGCAGCGACCCATACGTTGCCGCGTTGCGGAGCGACCGCGAAGCTCTGAAGCTCCGCCTCATCGACGAGGCCAAGGCGCGGGGCGAACGCCCCACGCCCGTCGCGATCGACAAGCAACTGATGGCCATCGAGCGTGTTGCTGCGGCGCTCGCCGCCATCGAGGCCGTCGAGGCCGCGGGCGGCACGGCGCACTACCGAAGCGTCGATCTCCGCGACGGTCCCGCGGTGGCCCAGGTTGTCGACGAAGTGCGTGCGCGACACGGACGCATCGACGTGCTCCTCCACGCCGGCGGCATCGAGATCAGCCGCCCCCTGCCGGACAAGCCACCTGAGGAGTTCGAACGCGTGTTCGACATCAAGGTCGACGGGTTCTTCAGCCTCCTCAAGGCGGCATCGGGCATGCCCGTCGGGGCGACCGTCGTTTTCAGCTCCGTGGCCGGTCGATTCGGCAACACGGGTCAGGCGGACTACAGCGCAGCCAACGCGCTGCTCTGCGCCATGTCGCGACACCTGCGCAAGGTGTGGCCCGGGACGCGCGCAATTGCCGTCGATTGGACGGCCTGGGGTGGCATCGGCATGGCCACCCGAGGGTCGATTCCCAAGATCATGGAGGCGGCCGGCATCGAGATGCTGCCGCCGGAGGTCGGTATTCCGATCATTCGCCGGGAACTGACCGCCGGGTCGACGGCCGACGAACTCGTCGTCGGCGGGCGTCTCGGCATGCTCGTCGAGCCTTGGGATGTCGACGGCGGGTTGGACCTTGCGAAGATGGCCGCGTGGCTCTCGGCGCGCGAGCGGCCACTCGTCATGGTGGGGCGCGTGACCGGAGCCAGCCTCGAGGCCGGGCTCACGATCGAGACGACGCTCGATCCACGCGAGCAGCCCTTCCTGCACGATCACCAGATCGAGGGCACGCCCGTGCTTCCCGGGGTGATGGGAATGGAAGCGTTTGCCGAAGCGGCCAGCGTGCTGTGTCCCGGCTACACGGTGGAGGGCCTCGAGGACGTCGAGTTCCGCCTGCCGTTCAAGTTCTTCAGGATGCAGCCCGCAACGCTGCACCTCACCGCCACGGGCTGTCCCGGCGATGACGATGGCGTGGTGGTGCGTCTCGAGCTCAGGTCGGTGGTGCGGCCCAAGCCCGATCTGCCAGCGCAGGAGCGCGTCCACTTCGTTGCCCACGCGCGTCTGACCGAGCAGCCGCCCGGCAAGCTGTCTGTCGCGTTCGAGCCCCCGCCGCCCGGGGTGTTCGCGATCGGCCGGGATCGGATCTACCAGCTCTTCTTCCACGGCCCGGCCTACCAGGTGCTCGAGGGCGTGCACCTGTCAGACGGGCAGGCGGTGGGCTTGATGTCGAACGTCTTGCCGCCCAACACGACGCCGCCGACGGCGACGTCGCTCTTGGCGCCGCGCCTGATCGAGTTCTGTTTCCAGACGGCCGGCATCCTCGAGATCGCCAGTCGGGAAGTGATGGGGCTGCCCACGGCGCTCGAGTCGGTGACCGTGTATCGGCAACCCGAGGAAGCCGAGAGTCGGCGATTGTACGCGGTGGTGCGAGCCAGCGATTCGGACCAGGGATTCGATGCCCGGGTCGTGGACGAGCGCGGGCGTGTGTACGTGGACGTGTCGGGTTACCGCACGGTCACGCTCGTCGCGAAGCGTCCGCTGCATGAGCCCGGGGCGGCGCAACACTGAGACGTTCGGATGCGCCGGTTCCGTCACACGTGAGCACCACACCGCGCATCCACTGGCGATTCACGGTCGAGGGCGGGCCCGGGCAGCCGGCCCTCCTTGATGCCGAACGCTGGCTCTCCTCCGACGAGCGCGCCCGGTTGTCCGCCCTTAGGGTCGAGAAACGTCGCCGCGACTGGCTGCTGGGCCGTCTCAACGCGAAGGCGCTGCTGACGGGGTTGATCGAGACAGCCACGGGTGGTCGCCCCGAGCCGGCCGAAATCGAGATCGCGCGGCACGCGTCCGGCGCGCCCTTCGTCCGGCTCTGTCCCGACGCACGCCCGACGGGGCCCTACGAACCTGGAGTGCGCCTGCCGCTGGTGGTGTCCAACACCCATTCGGCCGGGCACGCCCTGTTCGCCGCGGCCTGGACCGATCGCGCGAGCCCGACGAGCTTCACCCTGGGTGTCGATCTCGAATGGGTGGAGCCGCGGTCGGCCGGGTTCATCCGCGATTTCCTCACCCCAATCGAACGGCGCTTCTGCGAGCGCGAGGATGGCGCTCGGCGCGATCTGAGGGCCAACCTCGTCTGGAGCGCCAAGGAATCGGTGCTCAAGGCCGTTCGCCGGGGTCTGACGGCCGACACCTACTGGCTGACCTGCCTGCCGACGGCGTACGCGGCCGAGTCCGAGCCCGACTTGGTGGGTTCGAGC
>JAFNAJ010000421.1 GCA_017860085.1 Acidobacteriota bacterium
ACGACGATGAGCTCGTGCGCCAGGGCGGCCGCAACGGGAGCGAGGTGCGAGTCGCGGACACGGATTCGCCGGTCGGCGTTCGCGCCCGTGAGGGTGAGGCGACCCTCGAGCTGGACGAACCGGTTCATCCGGCCGCCTTCCGGCTGGTCCGGAGACCGACGGACCGCGAAGTCGTGCTCGAGGCCGTCGTCTGGCCGATCGAGGAACTCCGCGCCGAGCCCGACGATGAGGTCGGCCTTGTCCAGCCTGGGTTTCGCAACCCTCGCGTCGCCGAACGCGCGCTTCCACGCCGCGCCTGCGGCGTCGGACTCCAGGGGCGACCAGACGACGTGCCTGAGTCCGGTGGACGCCGTGAGTGCGGCGATCGCGGCCCCCAGAGCGGGGCTGCCTACTGGACCGGTCAGCAGGACCGCCTTCGTCCCGGCCGCCTTCAGCTTCGAGACGACCTCGGATCCGACGGCGACCCAGTTCGACGCCACGGGGGCCCCCTGGCCGCGCCGTACTGACAGCGGGCCGCGAGCGCGGTCGGGGTCATAGAGGTCCATGAGCGCTGCGAGGTGGCGGACGCTCAGCCCACGGCCGCTCGTATCGTTGGGGCTCGGCGCGACGAGGATTGGCCGGCCCTCGCGCGTCTTCACGAGCACGGGCGAACGGTCGATCACGGTGTGGAAGAAGCGCGCCCGCCCAATGCCGTCGACGAGGCTCTCTGGCATGTCATGAAACGGGATCGTCGCCTCCTGGGGAGGCGCGCACCCCGCACTCGCGAGGGCCCCGGCCGCCGCAAGGGTGCCACTCATCCGCAGGAACTCGCGCCGGTCCAGACCCAAAGCGTCTGGCTGCGCGCTGGTCTCGTTCGGATTCATCGTCATCTCCCTCACCGGTGACACACGACGCAGTCCGTGGAGGTCTTCATCTCCGGCTTCCGGTGGCAGTCGAGGCACCACTGCATGTTGAAGGTGTTCTGCACAGAGACGATCTCCATCTCCTCGACCTTCCCGTGGCAGTTCTGGCACACGACCATCGCCTTGCCCTGCTCGTCCGTCACCGCGAGCAGCGGCTTGCCCTGGTCGTCCTTCGCGTTCACGTGTGCCGAGTGGTCGTAGTAGACGAAGTCGGGCAGGTCGTGGACCTTCACCCACGGGATCGGCTCCCCGCGGTCCCAGTAGTCCTTCATCTTCAGGACCCACTCCTTGTTGAGCCCGACGCTCGAGTGGCAGTTCATGCAGACGGCCGTCGACGGGACGGTGGAGTGGCGCCCCTTGTAGGGCATGGTGTGGCAGTAGACGCAGGGGATACCGAAGCCCCCGACGTTCACCTTCTCGCCCTTCTCGTTCGTCTGCCAGACCGGAACGCCCGCCATGCGCGTGTGCCGGAAGAGGATGGGCTGGCGCGGCTCGTAGCCCTTGCGCGCGTTGCTCAGCGCGTACGCGAGGGAGCCGGTTACGGCCACCACCGCCAGCAGCGCGAGGATGCGGACGCGCTTGCTTCTTCCGTTCATTCGGGAACCCTCCTTGTCGAATCGGCTGTCGTCTTCGAAGCCCGGGAGGTCGCCGGCGGGCGCGGCTCCTCGTCGTCGAAGAGAATCCGCACCGCAGGCGTCTCGAGGTCGTCGAACTGTCCACTCCGCGCGGCCCAGATGAAGAACCCGACGGCGATGGCCGCGATGAGGAGCGCGAGCGGGAGCAAGACGAAGATCGTCTCCACGTCAAGCCTCCGCCTTCGCGCTTCGCCCTTCGGCGAGACTCGCCGTGGCCTCGACTGACCTGTCCGCCGAATCGAGCCGGCGGCGGGCAGGGCCGGCGACCGCGAACGTGCGCGCGAGGGCCGATGACAGCACAACGGTGAGTGAGGAGACTGGCATCAGGACTGCCGCGAGCAACGGTCCAACGAAGCCGGCGAGCGCGAGCGTGGAGGCGCCGGCATTGTAGAAGAGGGAGATGCCGAGGTTGCGCCGGATGACGCCGCGGAGGCGGCGGGCGCCGTCGAGGATGTCGAGCAGCGGGGTGACGCCCTCGCGGGTCAGCACGACGTCGGCGGCGACAAGCGTCGCTCCCGTACCGCCGTGAACAGCGATGCCGACGTCGGCGAGCGCGAGCGCCGCGGCATCGTTCACCCCGTCGCCGACCATCACGACGGCGCCGGCACGATCGGTGCCCGTCACGAGTCTGGCGACCACGTCTCTCTTCTCTTCTGGGGTGAGGCCGCCGAGCGCGTCGGCGGCCGGCAGGCCGAGTTCGGCCCCGACGCGGGCGACGACGACGGGGTGGTCACCGGAGAGGATCCGGACGCGAACCCCCCGAGCGCGCAAGGCCGTGACCGTCCCCCGGGCATCAGGTCGGAGCGCGTCCCCGATGCCGGCAACGCCGGCGACGCATCCGTCGACCGCGACGAAAACCGGGCTGAGGCCGTCCGCCACGACCGTCGCGGCGAACCGAGCGAGGTCGTCAGGGACGGTGCCCCCGTCGGCCTCGACGTGGGCCCGGTTCCCAACGCGCACGTCATGGCCGTCGAGCCGGCCGGCGATTCCCTGTCCCGGGACCTCGACGACATCCTCGACCGTTCTCACGACCCAGATGGATCGGCCGAAGGAGTTCCGGAAGGCGCGGGCCACGGCGTGCGCAGACTCCGCCTCGAGGGCCCGCGCGAACTGGAGCACGACGTCCTCGCCCTGCCAGCGCGCGACGGTCGCTCGGCCTTCGGTGAGCGTCCCGGTCTTGTCGAGGAGGACGGTGTCGACCTTGCGGAGCCGCTCCAGGGCGTCGGGGTTCTTGATGAAGATCCCCGATCGTGCCGCGCGCATCAGGGCCACGGAGAGGGCGAGCGGCACCGACAGCCCGAGCGCACAGGGACAGGCGACGACGAGCAGGGCGACGACGCGCTCGAGCGCGACTTCCGGGCCCCGGTGGAGCCACGCCGCGCCCGTGACGACTGCGAGGACGAGGAGGGCCTGGACGAACCGCCGAGCCATGACGTCCGTCGTCCGGAGGACGGCAGGCTTCCTCGAAAGCGCCTCTTGGACGATCGCCAGGAGCGATCCAACGCGTGTCTTGTCGCCGGCGGCATCGGCGCGGACGACGAGCCGGGCCCCGAGGTTCGTGGCGCCGGCGTTGACAACGTCGCCTTCTCTCACGGTCAGCGGGGCGGCCTCGCCGGTCAGCACGGCGT
>JAFNAJ010000056.1 GCA_017860085.1 Acidobacteriota bacterium
TCGCCGCTGTCGACCACCGACAACTCGAAGCTCCGCCCGGCCGCGAGGCTCATGGCCCGGGCGAGGAAGATCGCGGACAAGGCGTCGACGCTGTTGGCGGCCACGGGCAGGTTTCGCGGGGCCGCCGTCGACGGGTGCACCTCGTACGTGGCCGTCTTGCGGCCCGCATCGAACCTGGTGACCTTCGTGCTTTCGGACTGACCCTCACGGGCGAATGTCGACGCCCACCAGGCCGCCAGGGTTCGCGTATCGAGCAGTGCGTCGGCCTTGTAGTAGACGGGGTAGAGCCGCGCGAGGAGGGGGATGGGCTGTCCTTCCGCCACCAGATAGTAGGCGGCCGAGCGCCCGCTGGTGCGCCGCTCCCGCACGGAGACCGTCGCCGTGCCGGCGACGAGGAAGTTCGACCACGCGACGTCGTAGGTGAGCGACTCGCCAACGGCGAACGGCACGGCCCGGTCGGGGCGCGATGAGGCGGCCGGCGCCGCACGCGGGACCGGCGCCGGCCCGGTCGCCTGGCGTGACTCGACGACGGCCACGGCGATTGCAGTGGCGACGAGCGACACCACCGTCGCCCGAACCAGCGCCTGAGAGCGTGTGGGGTGCATCACCCCCCATCGTGCCACAAACGCGCGGCGGGTGCCGGCGCGCGCTAGAGGCGACGCCCCATGGCCGCGTAGTCGAGGTGGGTGAACAGCAGGCGATTCAGGCGTTCCACGTTGGCATTGAACGTCTCCGACCGGTCGTCGTCCCCAGGCACCGTCTGCAGCTTCTCGTGTTCGGGGTAGGGTGCCCGGTAGCTGACGGAGACCTCCTGGAATCCGCTGGCCGTCAGCAGATAGCTCAGCGTGTCGGGGTGCAGCGGGCGCACGTGCGTGATGTCGCGGATGTAGCTCTCGAAGAAGGCGAACCAGCACGCGGGGTTGATCGTTTCGAGCACGATGCGCGAGCCTGGGCGGAGCTTCGCGTAGGCCACGTCGAGCAGGGCCAGCAAGTAGTCGGGCTCGAGGTGCTCGACCACCTGCGCGGCCAGCAGCCCTCCGAGCGCGCCATCTGGCAGCGCACGCAGGAACGACAACGCATCGCCCTCGTCCACCCGAAGGCCGCGTGACCGGCAGACCTCGACCATCTCGTGGTTGAGGTCGAGGCCCCGACCCGAGATGCCCGACTCGCGAAGCAGATCGAGGAACTCGCCACGGCCACAGCCGAGGTCGAGCACATCGGAGGCGCCCTCGAAGAGCGGAACGTAGTCCTCGAGCCTTGCTCGGATCTCGGCCTGGGAGCCACGGAAGCGGTCCTCGAACCCCACGTACTTGTAGGAATCGAGTGCGCCCGCGGGCCCGGCTGCGGTGGCGGGGGCACCACCGCCCTCCTGCGCGCCGGGTGTCGGCTGCGCGAGCGCGGCTGTGCCGGACTGCTCGGCGAGACGGGCCACCTCGCGCTTCAGCACGGCCGTGGCCTGGTGCAGCGTCGCGAGGGCGGCCTGCAGGTCCGCGTGTGCCGTCGTGAGGCCTGTGACCCTCGCCTCGAATCGCCGCTCGTGCGCCTGCATCGACTCGGCGCGCATGCGCAGCTCATCGGCCAGGCTGTTGACGGCCCCGACGAGGCCGTGTTCGAAGGCGAGGGTCACGACCTCCTCGTCCTTGGTGTTCACATACGGCGTCACCTGCTGGAGCAGGATCATCAGCCGCGTCTCAAAGGCCGCGAGGGCGCCCAGTTGGTCGCGCAGCACGTCGGTCAGGCGCGCGACCGACTCGCGCACCGAGCGCTGGTGATGCACGTTCCGGTTCAGGTGGTCGACGACGAGGGAGTTGAACACCGCCTGCCGGTGAAAGACCGGACCCACGAGCCGCCAGAGTGCGGCCGCCACGAGCCGCTTCCAGCCCGACGCGGGCAGGGCCGTCCCCTCCGGCACGATGTTCCACCGCTCGTTGAGCGCCCCCATCTGCGACTCGTCGTAGACGCCCGGAATGCCGGGAAGCGCGGGCATCTGCAGAACGGCCGCGTCGACAGCCGTGAGCGCGTCGTTATAGGCCCGATCGGCCTGCTCACGCGCCGCCTTGCGTCGGGCGAGTTCTTCTTTCGAGAGAGGAGTGACCGACATCGTTCCTCCGAAACCCGAGGTTCGTTGCGGCTGGGTTCACCGCAAGATGTCATCCATCGCAAGTCCCATGCGGCCGAGCGTTTCCAGCGCGAGCGACGTGCCGTCGGCCATCAGGTGCTTGGGGAGCGCCGAGCGGGCTGGGCTGGGCGCCGCGTCCATCGTGTACTCGAGCGCACGCACGTAATCGCCTGTCATCACCTCGAGCGTGTGATGTGCGGTCCAGTGAGCCCTGGCGTTGGCTCCCAGCGTCTGCCGCAACGCGGGGTCGCGGGCGATGCGCCGCATGGCCAGCCGCAGCGAATGGTCTTCGTCGAGGATGTCGATGCTGATGGCCACCGCGCGGTCGGGAGGCAACGGCGCGAGGCAAGGTGCGCCGTCGAGCACCGTCCAGTTGCGCGGGTCGAGCGAAGGGACGTCAGTCGTGGTGACGAGGTCGGTGATGATGGTGGGCAACCCTGCCGCGAGGCACCGCAACCACGACGCCGACGTCTCGCCGGCGCTCGGCCAGCGGAGGCAGAGGGCCACGTCGGCCGAGGCCAGCTCGTGATCGAGCTCCTCGTCGGACACGCGCCCCGCGAGGCGGACGCGGTTCCCGAGGCTCAGGTCGGCGATGTCCGACGCCACGTCGTAATGGCCGACCGTGTCGCCGACGAGCACCAGTTCGGCGTGCGGCGCATAGGGCCCGATGGCATCAAGGGCCCGCAACACCTGAGGGAGGCGCTTCTCCGGCGTCATCAGGCCGAAGGCTGCAAACCGCACGCCCCCCCCGCTCCCGCCCGGAGACCTCTGGTCCCGGTCGGTGAGCCGGCCCTCGCGCGGGCCGCGCACGCCCATGCGAACGTGGAGCACGGTGGTCTCAGGAAACTCCTCGCGCAGATCGTCGGCGAGCGGCGCACTGTGAACCGCCACGGCGCGAGCCGCGGTCATCACGACGCGCAACATGGGCCACAGGTAGTAGATCGCGCCGGTGAAGCCGGCCACGACGTACTCGGCGGCCGCCGGGTCGACCTCGGGGTGGTTGAAGCGGAACTCCTCACGGTAGTCGTCTCGACGACCGCGGCTCAGGAGCGACCGTGCTCTCGCGTGGTGGAGCTGCGCGTCGTGGAGCACCACCAGCCCGGGAAACCGCACGAGGTAGGGCCACATGTAGTCGTGGCACGGGGCATTGCCCACTTGGTAGACGATGACCTCGTACGGATGGCGGAGGTGGCGCCACAGGAAGTCGTGGGCGGACCAGACCACGCAGCCGTCCACCCGAGCGGCGCTGGCGTCCTCGACGAACACGTCGATGTCGAACGTCGCCGCCAGGAGCGGCAGCACCTCGACGCTGTAGGCGGAGATCCCCGAGCGAACGGGCGGCAGTGGCGTGAACCAGGCCACTCGCGGGCGCATCGCGTAAGCCTACGGCAGCGACGTCCGGGCTGCAATGGCGCGGCGCCGGCACCAGGCGCGCGATTGACTGGAGCGAAGGGTCCGAATAGCATTACCTCTTCCGGAGGCGATCGTGCGCCTGTCGGGGCGCACTTCTCGAACCTCCCCAGTCATTTGCGGACACCATGGAAGGCTGGCTTCCCATCGTCATCATGATCGCGTGCGGGGTGGGCCTCGGCGTGGTCGGCACGGCCCTGTCGCAGCTGGTCGGCCCGCGGAGCCCCACGCCGGAGAAGGGAGCGCCCTACGAGTGCGGCGTGCCTCCCGTCGGCGACGCGCGCGAGCGACAGTCGGTGAAGTTCTACCTCGTGGCGATGATCTTCTTGCTGTTCGACATCGAGGTGGCATTCCTGTATCCGTGGGCGATGGCGCTCCGAGACCTGGGCTGGGTCGGGTTCTTCCAGATCCTGGTGTTCTTCGGCCTGCTGCTCACCGGGTACATCTACGTGTGGCGAAAAGGCGTGCTCGACTGGGGTTCCCAGGAGGGCCTGTAGTCGCACGCGCACACCCCCGCCCCCAGGATGACCACGTTGGAGACTGCGCACGCGATGCGCGAGAAGGATAGAGCGATGCCCCCCGAGCTTCAGCCGGCCATCGGAACGGGTCCGCAGGACGACATGCCGTTCCTGTTGACGCGCGTCGAGCGGGTCGTCAACTGGGCCCAGCGCTCGGCGATCTGGCCCGTGACGTTCGGCCTGGCCTGCTGCGCCATCGAAATGATGGCGATGAGCTGCTCCCGGTACGACATCGCCCGGTTTGGCGCGGAGGTGTTCCGGGCCTCGCCCCGGCAAGCCGACCTGATGATCGTGGCGGGTCGCGTGTCGCGTAAGATGGCCCCGGTTCTCCGGCGCGTGTACGACCAGATGCCGGAGCCGAAGTGGGTGATCTCGATGGGCGCCTGCGCGTCGGCGGGAGGCGTGTTCGACAACTACGCCCTGGTCCAGGGCGTGGACCAGGTGGTGCCGGTCGACGTGTTCGTCCCGGGCTGCCCGCCACGTCCGGAGTCGCTCATCTACGGGATCGTGCAGCTGCAGCGGAAGATCGCACAGCACCGGTCGAAGCTCTACTAGAAGTCGGCAGACCGGGCGGCCGACGACGAGGCCGCCTGGCTCGCCTGACGCGGTCGGCACGCATGGACGCAACCACGATCATCGACACACTCCGCCCGCTGGTCGCGGGTGCCGCGCTCGAGGCGGCCCCTTCCGTCGACTTTCCCACGATCGTGGTGCCGCGTGAGCGGATCGCGGAGGTGTGCCGGGCGTTGCGCGACACGCCCGAGCTCGGCTTCACGTATCTCTCCGATCTCACGGCCGCTGATTTCCACCCGCGCGAGCCGCGGTTCGAGGTGGTGTACCACCTGGTCAGGTTGGGCGTGCGCGACTTCCCGGCCGCTGGCGACAACCCCGCACCGGCGCGGGTCAGGCTCAAGGTGCGCGTCTCGGGCGACGCGGCGACGCTGCCCACCGTGGCGGGCGTCTTCCCGAACGCCAACTGGTCGGAGCGGGAGCTGTTCGACCTGTTCGGCCTCGTGTTCGAAGGGCATCCCGACCTGCGCCGCATACTGCTGCCCGACGAGTGGGAGGGGCATCCGCTCCGCAAGGACTACCCCGTGCAGGTGAAGGTGCCGGTCCAGACGCACGAGATGCTGCAGCTCACCGCGGAGGAGTTCGCGGCGAACATCGACCGCCAACGGAGCGCGCTCGGTCAGCCGCCCCGCGGCGATGCTGGTGCCCGGTCGTGACGTCGTGACACGTTTTGGCGCCCTTCCGTCGGACGCGGTGGCGCGAGCAGGTCGACTGCTCGCGGAGTCGGCGTCGGTCATCGCCACGGTGGGGCAGCGCGATCTCGGCCCCCTCGTGCGGTCGGCGGACGCCATCGTGGCGTCCCTGTCGACGGGAGGACGGGTGCTCGTGTTCGGCAACGGCGGCAGCGCGGCCGAGTCACAGCATTTCGCGGCCGAGCTGGCCGGTCGGTTCGAACGGGACCGCGCACCACTGCCGGCCATCGCGCTCACCACCGACACGAGCATCCTGACCGCGGCCGGCAACGACTACGGGTTCGACAAGGTGTTCTCGCGACAGGTCGAGGCGCTGGGCCGGTCGGGCGACGTCGCGATGGCCATCTCGACGAGCGGTGTGTCGCCAAACGTCTTGGCGGGCGCACGGGCCGCGCGGTCACTCGGCCTGGTCACGATCGGCCTGACGGGTCGCGACGGCGGCGTCCTGGGCCGGGAAGTCGACGTGCACGTCAACGTGCCGCACGCCTCCACGGCGCGGGTGCAGGAAGCGCAGCTGGCGATCCTGCACGTCATCTGCGACCTGGTCGAAGGCGCCCTCGAGGCCGCGTGACGGCCGGGACATCAGGACAGAGCCTGCCATGGGTCAGATTCGAACCGAGACGATGACGGTGAACATGGGGCCCCAGCACCCGAGCACGCACGGGGTGCTGCGGCTGGTGCTCGAGCTCGACGGTGAGAACGTCGTTTCGGCGTCGACCACCATCGGGTACCTGCACACCGGGATCGAGAAGACCGCGGAACAGAAGAAGTGGCAGCAGGTGATCCCGCTCGTCGAGCGGATGGACTACCTGAGCGCGCAGTCGAACTCGCTGGCCTTCGTCACGTCGGTCGAGAAGCTGCTCGGCCTCGATCTGCCGGATCGGGTGAAGTGGATCCGCGTCCTCCTCGCCGAGCTGCAGCGCATCAACAGCCACCTGGTCTGGCTGGGCACCCACGTCATGGACCTGGGCGCGGTCTCGGTGATGCTTTACTGTTTCCGCGAGCGCGAGCTGCTGCTGAACATCAACGAGATGATCGCTGGCTTCCGGATGTTCCCCAGCTACATCCGTGTGGGAGGCCTGCGCGAGGACCTGCCCGCGGAATTTCACGAAACGGTCCGTGCGTTCCTCGACCGGATGCCGGAGAAGCTGGCCGACTACGAGCGCCTGCTCACCAAGAACCAGATCTTCCGGAAGCGGACCCACGGCGTCGGGTACATCTCGAAAGAGGACGCCGTGGCGTGGGGGCTGGTCGGGCCGATCGCGCGGTCGTCTGGCGTCCAGTACGACGTCCGCCGGGCGTTCCCCTATCTGGTCTACGACAAGATCGATTTCGAGGTGCCGGTCCGCACGGAGGGCGACGTGTACGCCCGCTACCTGCTGCGCCTCGTCGAGATGCGCGAGAGCCTCAAGATCTGCCGGCAGGCCCTCGACAGGATCACGCCCAGGGGCGAGTGGGCCGTCGACGACCCGCGCATCACGCCGCCGCCGAAAGACAAGGTCTACACGGAGATGGAGGCGCTGATCCAGCACTTCCTGATCTATTCGCAGGGGTTCACGGTCCCGGCTGGCGAGGCGGCCGTGCCCATCGAGGGTCCGCGCGGCGAGCAGGCCTTCTACGTCGTGTCCGACGGCTCGAACCGCCCGTGGCGTGTCAAGTCCCGGGGGCCCTCGTTCTTCGCATGCCAGGCCATGCCGACGTACCTCATCGGCGCCCTCATCGCGGACGTCGTCGCGATCATCGGGTCGACCGACATCGTGCTCGGAGACGTGGATCGATGAGTTTCCATCCGCAGATGCCCTACGGCACGCCCCAGTGGCACAGGTCGGAGCGCGTTCTGGCCGACGAGGGGCCGCCGTTTGCCTTCACGCCCGAGAACCGGCAGAAGCTCGAGGAGATCGCCTCGCACTATCCTCCCGAGCGCCGCGTCTCGGCGGTCCTGCCGGCGCTCTACCTCGTGCAGGAGCAGCAGACGCATCTCACGGGGAACGCGATGGCGCACGTGGCCGAGGTCATCGGCTGCAGCCGCGCGCACGTCGAGGACGTGGCGTCTTACTACGTCATGTTCTTCACGAAGCCCGTGGGCAAGTACGTCCTGCAGGTGTGCCGGACGCTGGCGTGCGCGCTGAACGGCGCCGAGCACGTGACGGCCGAGCTCTGCCGCCAGCTGGGCGTGGCCCCGGGCGGGACGGACGCGGCGGGCGAGTTCACGGTGATGGAGATGGAGTGCCTCGGCGCCTGCGACCGCGCGCCGGTCGTGATGGTCAACAACGAGCACTGGCACGAGTGCCAGTCGCCCGAGGCCATCCAGGCGCTCATTCGGGACCTCCGCGAGAAGGGCGTGGCCGCGCTGACCGGCTGCCACCACACCAAGGAATAGAGGATTCGACGTCGCCATGCGCCTTCCGGAACCGGTTCTCACGCCCCACGTCAAGAAGCCCCACGGGCACACGCTCGAGCACTACCTGCAGACGGGCGGGTACCAGGCCCTGCGCAAGGCCCTCGCGTTGACGCCCGACCAGGTAATCGAGCAGGTGAAGCAGTCGGGCCTGCGCGGTCGCGGCGGCGCGGGGTTCCCCACCGGCATGAAGTGGGGATTCGTGCCGAAGGACTCGCCCAAGCCCAAGTACTTGTGCGTGAACGCCGACGAGAGCGAGCCCGGGACGTTCAAGGATCACGTGCTGATGGAGCGGAACCCGCACCTGCTGTTCGAGGGGTGCGTGATCGCCTGCCGGTCGATTGGCGCCAAGGTGGCCTACATCTACATCCGCGGCGAGTTCTACCACGTGCAGCGCGTGCTCGAGGCCGAGCTCGAGAAGGCGCGGGCCGCCGGCTACGTCGGCAAGAACATTCTCGGCTCGGGCGTCGACTGCGACATCTGGGTGCACCGCGGGGCCGGCGCCTACGAGGCGGGCGAGGAATCGGCGCTGCTCGAGTCGCTCGAGGGCAAGCGCGCGCAGCCGCGGCTGCGGCCGCCGTTCCCGGCGGTCGTGGGCCTGTACGGGTGCCCGACCATCATCAACAACGTGGAGACCATCTGCAACGTGCCCGTCATTTTCGATCGTGGCGCCGAGTGGTTTGCGTCGATCGGCCCGGAGAAGAACACCGGGCCGAAGCTCTACTGCATCAGCGGGCACGTCGCGCGGCCGGGCGTCTACGAGACGTCGATGGACGTCACCCTGCGCGAGTTGATCTACGATTACGCGGGCGGCATCCCCGGCGGGCGCGCGCTGAAGGCCGTGATTCCCGGCGGGTCGTCCGTGAACGTCCTGACGCCGGAGGCGCTCGACGCGCAGGCCAGCTTCGACGGCCTCGTGAAGGCGGGTTCGATGCTCGGCTCTGCTGCGATCATGGTGATGGACGAGACCACCGACATGGTGTGGGCCGCCACCAACCTGATCCACTTCTACAAGCACGAGTCGTGCGGCAAGTGCACCCCGTGTCGTGAGGGCAGCGACTGGATGCACAAGGTCCTGCAGAAGATCCTGCGCGGCGAGGGCTCGATGCGCGACATCGACCTCCTGCTGGGCATTGCGAACAACATCGGCGGGAAGACGTTGTGCCCGTTCGGCGACGCGGAGATCGCGCCGGTCGTGGGCATGCTGCAGCACTTCCGCGGCGAGTTCGAACACTACGTCCGCGAGGGACGGAGCCTGGTGCCGCTGGCGCCGTGGCGGGCAAGGGAGCCCGCTGGAGCCCACGCGCACTGACATCGGGCGCCGCGGGGCCGTGCCGCGGGGTGCCCAGACTTGCGTGAATCGACCGTGGACCTCGTATACATCGCGCACATCGGCGTCATCCTGTTCACGTTCTTCATGCTGCTGAACTCGGCGGCGGTCCTCGTGCTCATGGAGCGCAAGGTCGCCGCCTTCCTGCAGCAGCGGCTCGGCCCGAACCGCACGGGACCGTGGGGTACCCTTCAGCCGGTTGCGGACATTCTCAAGCTGCTCTTCAAGGAGGAACTGCGACCGCTGGCCGCCGACCGGTGGCTCTTCGCCCTGGCGCCCATCCTGTCGGTGACCGCTGCCTTCTCGGCCTTCGCCGTGGTGCCGTGGGGCGGCACGACGACGCTGTTCGGCCTGTTGCCCGAGCCGGTGCCGCTCCGGGTGGCCGACGTCAACGTCGGCATCCTGGTGCTGTTTGCGATCACCTCGATGGGCATCTACGGGATCGTGCTGGCGGGCTGGAGCTCGAACAGCAAGTACTCGTTGCTCGGCGGGCTCCGGTCGTCGGCACAGATGATCAGCTACGAGCTGTCGTACGGCCTCGCGCTGGGCGCCGTGCTGCTGCTGGGCAACTCCCTGTCGCTCACCGACATCGTCAACCAGCAGTCGGGCTACTGGTTCGGCGTGATCCCGCGGTGGTTCATCTTCATCCAGCCGCTCGGGTTCGTCATCTACATGATTGCCGGCATTGCCGAGACGAATCGCGCGCCCTTCGATTTCCCGGAAGCCGAGCAGGAGCTCGTGGCCGGCTATCACACCGAGTACAGCAGCTTCCGGTTCGCCCTGTTCTTCCTGGCCGAGTACGTGAACATGGTCACCGTGTCCGCCGTCGCCACGACGCTCTTCCTCGGCGGGTGGCACGGGCCCTTCCTGCCGGAGTGGCTGGGGTGGCTCTGGTGGCTGGCCAAGCTCTTCGCGTTGCTGTTCTTCTACATCTGGATGCGGTGGACACTGCCGCGCTACCGGTACGACCAGCTGATGCACTTCGGCTGGAAGGTCCTGTTGCCGGTGGCCGTCATCAACCTGCTGCTGACCGCTGCGGCGGTCCTTTACTGGGGCTAGGTCGTGGATCTGGTGCTCTTCTACGTGCTGGGCGGGATCGCGGTGATCGCCTCGCTGCTCGTCGTCGGCCAGCGTGTGCCGATGTACAGCGTGCTCCTGCTGATCGTCTCCTTCATCGGGCTGGCGGGGCTCTACGTGCTGCTCGACTCGCCGTTTGCCGCGGTGACGCAGATCATCGTCTACGCCGGCGCCATCATGGTGCTGTTCCTCTTCGTCGTCATGCTGCTGAATGCGCCGCGCGAGGAGGCCCTGGTTCGGTCGACGCTCGGGGTGTCGATCG
>JAFNAJ010000422.1 GCA_017860085.1 Acidobacteriota bacterium
CGGCGACAGGTGGCTCGCCAGCAGTCCGGCGGTGGGGGGCGTGGCACGACCGGCAACGAGGATCTCTCCGCGCTGTTCGACCGCGAGCTGATGCGGCAGCAGGAGACGAACTACGAGTCGCGCTCGACCCTCGAGACGCGCTCGGAGCCGAAGGAGAGCGCCGCGCTGTCGCGACTTCGGGAGCTGGCGCGCCGCCAGGACGATCTCACGCGTCGACAACAGGAGCTCGCGCGCCAGGCCTCGAGCATGAATCCGGCCGAGGTGCGCCGCCAACTGCAGCGGCTCACGCGCGAGCAGCAGGAGCTCGAGCGGATCCGCCAGCAACTGTCGAACGCCGCGCGCAACATGACTGATGGGGGAACACAGGGCACCCGAGCGACAGACCTGGGCCAGCTCCAGCTCGAGGCCCGTGAGAGTGCGGCGGCGGCACGGCAGCTCGCTGGGCAGCTGGGCGCGCCGGACAGACCGTTCCCGGGCGGACCGAGCGGCCGCGAGTCGGCGGCTGCGAAGCAGGATGAACTGGCCTCCCGGATCGATCGCCTCGAGGAGGCGACCACCGGCGCCGCCGCGCGGTCGGGTGCGGCGCGCGAGTTGCGACAGGCCGCCGGTGACCTCGAGCGTCAGCAATTGGGCGACCGCTTGAGGCGCGAAGCGTCGGCGCTCCGCCAGGCCGCAGGTGCTGGCCGCGACGGCGCCGATCGCGCCGTGCGGGAGACGACGGCGGTAGCAGGAGCCCTCGACGCCCTGGCCGAGCGTCTCGCGAAGGTGGGCGGACTCGATGCAGAGGCGCGGCAGCTCAGCGGCGACCTCGCTCGAACCCGCGCCGCGAAGGCCCGCCTCGAGCAGGTGTCACAGGAGGTCGACCGGGCCTCGCGGCAAGGCGACGCCGGCGAGGCCGATCGACTGAGTCGTGAGTTCGCCCGCGAGGCACGTCGGTCGAGCGGGTTGATGGAGACACTGCGCGACGATCGGCCGGAACTTGCCGAAGCTCTGGCCACGCTCGAGGGCCACGGCGTCAGTCGGTCAGCACCGGGAACTGAGGCCTTCAAGCAGGACTTCGCCGCGTGGGACTCACTGAGGCGTGACGTCCTGCTCTCACTCGAGCGCCTCGAAGCCAGCCTGGCGGGACGCCTGACCGACCGAACCGATCGCGGTCGCGTTGCGGCGGGCGCTGATGACCGGACGACCGATGCGTACCGTCAGCACGTGGACCGCTATTTCCGCGCGATCGCGCGCAATCCAGACCGGTGACGTTCCTCCATCCGCTGCCTTGGTGGCTGTTGACTGCGCTCGCGGCTGGAATCGTCGCGTGGGCCCTGCTCACGGCCGGCGGGTCGCTATCCGAGCTGCGAAGGGGCCAGCGGGCGATCCTGGCGAGCGTGCGGGTCGCTGTTGTGCTGTTGCTCGTGGCGATCCTCATGCGCCCGGTCGTCATGGGCACGCCTCCGGGCGGCTCGCACGGCACCATCGCCGTTCTTGTGGACGCGTCTCGCAGCATGGGCCTTGCCGACGCGGGAACGACGAGCCGGCTCGACCGCGCGGTCACGCTTGCGCGTGAGGCGATTGCGCCCGCGCTGCGCGCCAGGTTCGCGGTCCGGCTTTTCACATTCGGCGAGCGCCTGCAGGCGCTTGGCGACGAAGAGGCGCCGGTCGCCGAGGCGCCGGTCGCCAACTTCGAGGGAGCCATGCTCGCCTTGCCGTCGGCCGTGGGCCGCGATCGACTCGCCGGAGCCGTCGTCCTGTCGGACGGCGGGATGACCGTGTTCTCGACCGATCGGGCCGAGCGCATTGGTGTGCCGGTGCTGACCGTGGGCGTTGGGGCGGTCGACGGTTTCCGCGACCGTGAGGTGCTCGACGTGTCGATGGGGGACGCGCCCTTTGCCGAGTCGACAGCGGAACTGTCGGCGACGGTAGTGAGTCGCGGACTCAGCGACCAGGCCCTCGACGTCGTCGTGCTGGCCGATGACGTGCCGGTGGCCACGCGTCGCGTCGACGTCAGCGACGGTGCCCAGGCGCGTGTGACCGCCGAGGTGCGGCCCGCGGCAGACCGACCCGTGCGATTCACCGTGCGACTCGCCGCGGCCGACGGTGAGTTGACGGCGGACAACAACGAGGCGTCGGTGCTGGCGCCGCCGGCGCGTCGCCGGGCGCTGGTCCTGCTGGTCGAAGGCGCGCCGGGTTTCGAGCACAGTTTCCTGAAGCGCGCGCTCGAGCGCGACCCCGCGCTCGCGGTCGACGCGATCGTCCCCAAGGGACGCAACGACCGCGGCGACCCGACGTTCTACGTGCAGGCCAGTGCCGACCGTGCCGAGGCGCTCGTCGACGGCTGGCCGAAGGACCGCGGGGCTCTCTTCGCGTACGACGCCGTCGTGCTGGCCAACGCCAGTCTCCGCGGGCTGTCGCGCGATCGCCTGGACCAGTTGACCGAGTTCGTGGCCCACCGCGGAGGCGGGTTGCTGGCGATTGGGGCCGACACCGCCGATGCGGACATGGTGCGCGGGGCGCTGTTTGCGGACGTGCTGCCACTCGACCCGGCAGGGCGCGGGTCCGTCGTCGATCTGGCGTCCCACGCTGTTCGACGGCCCGGCGCGGTGTGGCTGACGCCGGCGGGCGAGGTTCACCCTGTGATGCATCTGGCAGGGGAGTCGGCCGATGTGGGCGCGAAGTGGGCCGCCTTGCCTCCACTGTCGGCGTCCCCGGTTGCAGGTACGCCAAGGCCAGGAGCCTCGGTGCTGGCCATGGTCGCCGGACCCAGCGGTGAGCCTCAGCCGCTCGTCACCGTGCAACGGTACGGACGCGGTTGGGTCCTGTCGTTCACGGGAGAGGCGTCGTGGCGGTGGCGGATGATGTTGCCGTCAACGGACCTCTCGTATGACACGTTCTGGCGTCAAGCCATCCGATGGGTGGCGGCACCTTCGCCCGGAACGACCGAGGTCTCGGTGTTCGACACCCCGGCTGCGACAGCTGAGGTCGTCGTGGCCATCAACGATGCTCGCTACGAACCCGTCCCCGATGCCATCGTCCCTGTGCGCGTCTTCGGCCCGTCTGGCGTTGCCGCTGAGCTTCTCGCGCGTCCGGATCCCGAGCGGCCCGGGCGCTACCTGGCGTCGTTCGATGCACGCTCGGCCGGCGTCTACCGCGTCGTCGTCGAACCCC
>JAFNAJ010000423.1 GCA_017860085.1 Acidobacteriota bacterium
TGACAGGCCACATGCGACCGATGTCGCTGGTGTAGTAGCGGTAGTCGGGTGCGTAGTCCATGAGAACGAGGTCGCCATCCTCGAGCCGCTTCGAGTTGCGGTAGTAATGGCCGTTCCAGATGTTCTCGGTACCCGAGGCCGCAATGGCGCGGTAGCCGTCGAGGCGCGCGCCGTTCACGGCGAACACGTAGCGAGCTGCGGCTTCGAGCTGATACTCGAAGACGCCGGGCTCGGTGCTGCGAATCGCTTCGATGAGACCAAGGCCGGCCAGCTGTGAGGCCCGCCGGATGAGGGCGATCTCGTGCGCGCTCTTCACGCTGCGCAGGTCATCGAGAATCGGTGTGAGGTCTTCGATCTTCGCCCGAGGATGGCGGCTGCGGAGCAACTCGACGAAGCGACGCTCGCGAGGAAGTCCGCCGTCCCAGTAATCGGCGGCGATGGCTGCGCGCGACTGCACCAGCTCGTAGCGGCTCTGCGCGTACCCCTCGGCCGGCGCCGACTCAGCGTAGATGGTCTTGACCACTCCGTCCTTCGGGTCGCCGAGCGGCCAGGTGCCACGCATCTCGTCCGTGCTGCGAACTTCATCTGCGCCCGTCAGCCGTTTCACCTCGTCCCCGTCTTCAGCCGACAAGACCCGGCCCTCGCTGCGCTCGAGTCGCTCGTTGCGCGGGGGAAGGTAGATCGTGGCGCGACGCGTGCGGCCATCGAGCACCACGTAGGCGTGCGGCGTCTCGATGCCGGTCAGGTAGTAGACGGTGTTCGACTGGCGCGGGAGGGCAAAGCCGTCGGCGAGCGGTGCGCCCTGCGCCACGGCGACGGCCTCGGCGCCGATGCGGTCGAAGATCTGCGTCCACCGCGCGCGGAACTCGCCGGGCGGAAAGTCGGATTGGTAGATCTGGCCGAATGCCGGGCTGGCGATGGCCGTGCCGACGGCAACAGTGGTGACAAAGAGGCGTAGTCCGCGCATGCGTTCCTCCCCGGGTCGAACGCTGACATTGTACGCATCAGCGGGGCCCTATGGGCTCGGCCAGGAGCCGGAACCCCAGGCTGTGGCCCTTGTCCGACGGTGCGTGGGTGTACCGAAGGGCGCAGCGGGCGCTGTTGGCGTCGAAGGCCCAGCTGCCGCCGCGGACGACACGCGTCTCACCACTGGCCGGACTGCCGGGGTTGGCCTGCTCCCCCTGCTGGTACGGGGCGTACCAGTCGGCGCACCACTCCCACACGTTCCCGTGCATGTCGTACAGGCCCCATGCGTTCGGCGGGAACGAGCCAACGGGCAGCGTTTTGCCATGGGGATTGGCCGCTGCGGCGCCGCGATATGGGAAACGCGTATCGTAGTTGGCCTGGTCGGGCCGGAGATCCTCGCCCGTGTGGAACGGGGTGGTGCTTCCGGCACGGCAGGCGTACTCCCATTCGGCCTCCGTCGGCAGGCGGTATCGCCACCCGCTCTCGTAGCGGTTGAGGCGACCAAGGAACTCCCAGATTTCCTGATAGGAGACGTTCTCGACGGGGCAGCGGGGACAGTCGGCATGCTGGCTCGGGTTGCTGCGCATGACCAGCGCCCACTCGGCCTGGGTCACCTCGTACTGTCCCAGGTATCGCACGGGCATTGTCTCCCCTCCCCCCGGGGTTCGCACGCGAGCCGACAGCTGCACGCGATGCTGCACCTCGTCGTCCTGGCGGCCCCACTCGCCGGGCGGGCTGCCCATCATGAACGTACCGGGCGGCAGGATCACGAACTCCATGCCAGTGGTCGGCTCGTGGTGGACGCTGGGGGCGAAGTTGGGCGCGACCAGGTGGACGTGGGCCATCCACGTCGCCACGAGCACGAGCCCCACGAGCAGAAGGCGGCGAGCCACGCTCATCAGAGTAAGACAGAATGCGGCATAATGGCCCATTGCTGGAACACGAATCACGCGCGGACGCGGTCGCGACGCGCGCAAGCATCGAGGAGGTCGCATGAAGAGAGTGATGTGGGCAGCCGTCGCGGCGATGCTCATGGCGAGCCTTGCCGCAGCTCAGCAGACGCAGATGCCGGCAAGCCCCCGCGGCACCGCGGCTACCCAGGTGGGCGGCAAGTGGGTCGAGGAGAAGCCGGGCGCAGCTCCGCGGTATCGGGAAGGCAAGTGGATCGTTGTCGACTACGGCCGGCCCATTCTCAGGGGACGCACCGGCATCTTCGGCAAGGGCGCCGAGTATGGCAAGGCCATCAGCGGCGGCGAGTCGGTGTGGCGCGTGGGTGCGAACCAGACGACCCGCATGCGGACCGAGACGCCGCTCGTCATCGGAGGCAAGACGCTCGCGGCCGGTGAGTACAGCATGTTCATCGAGCTGAAGGAGGGTGCCTGGACGCTCATCCTGTCGACGCAGCCGTACCAGGAGAAGTACGACCCGAATGACAAGACGAAGACCTTCGGTGGGTACAACTACGATCCGAAGTTCGACGTGGCGCGCGTGCCTATGCGGCTGCAGACGATCGATCTGTCAGTGGATCAGTTCACGATCGGCTTCATCAACATGACGCAGCAGGGCGGGACGCTCGCCATGTGGTGGGAAAGCCAGATGGCCTCAGTGGACTTCACCGTGGGCCAGTAGCACCGGGCCAGTCAGGCATCGGGCTGCTGGGCCATCGGCCTGGCAGCCCGAATCGCCTTCTCACCCTACAGTCCAGGCCGCGACCGCCCGATACGCGGTACACCTCGCGTATCAGGAGCGGTCGACCGTGATTACGTCTCGAACTGAACGACCCACCAGCGACGGACTCCTCGTGGAGCGACGCCGAACCCCCGACCGTCGGACCGTATGGCGCGGCGGCCGGCGCGACTCCGACTGGATCAACCGTCCACCCGACGCGCGGATCTCGCTCATCGAGGCGCCGTCGTCGCCGAAGCGCTGGACCTCGATGCTGCTGACCCTGCACCTGTGGTAGACCCGCCGGCGGCCTTGCGCGCGGCCGACCGACCTGATGGACGGCGGACCTGAAGGTCCGCCCTACCGCACCGTTTTCGCAACCGCCCCCGTGCCCGTCGCGCGCCTGTCGCTGCGGCTGCAGGACAGGCCTGCCCGCCCTACCGCACTCCCAGCGCCACGCCTGACGCGATCGCCTTCGTGAGCAGCTCCTTCAGCTCGCGCGACGCCTGAACCATCCGGGTCTC
>JAFNAJ010000057.1 GCA_017860085.1 Acidobacteriota bacterium
CGGGATGCCGTGCTGCAGGAACGGCAGGTGGTCGCACCTGAACAGGGTGCGCATCGACGAGTCGCGATCGAACTTGTCGCTGAGCGTCATACCCGTGCGTGCCGCCCCTTGCGCGAGCACGGCGTCGAGGTCTGGACTGAACACCCCGCCGACCACGTTCAGCTGATCCGGGAGCCCGGCCGTGACCTCGTACGCGCCGGAACTCTCTGGCGTGTGCGCCTCGTTGCGCCCGACCATGTCGAGGTTGAGCACGGCACGTGTCGTCGCAAGTGGCCGGAGCGGGTGCGCCACGTAGTAGTAAGAGCCCAGCATCAGCTGCTCTTCGGAACCGAAAGACACGAAGAGCACGCTTCGCGCCGGACGGTCTGTGGCGAGCGCACGTGCGACCTCGAGCATGGCGATCGTGCCGGAGGCGTTGTCGTTCGCGCCGGGGTACAGCAGGCCGCGTTGCACCCCGAGATGATCGTAGTGCGACGTCACGAGAATCGTCTCGTCACCGAGGGCAGGGTCGGAGCCAGGCAGCAGCCCCGCCACGTTCCACGAGGGCGAGACCGTCGTATCGCCGTTCACCGCTCGCAGCGTGACTCGAACGCCGGGCAGCACACGTGAGTCTGAACGTCGCGTGCCGTCGATGGCCGCCTGCCACTCGGCGGGTGTCCGTCCCGTCCCTTCCAGCAACGCCGGCAGCGCCTCGGGCGGGATGGCGAAACGCGGGATGCCAAGCGCACTCTGGGCGAGTGCCTGGGCTGGGGCGTTCGCGCGGTCTGGCGCGCGGGGCGCGGAGCGATGCCGGTTCCGGGGTTCAGTGGCGAGCAGGACCGCCGACGCGCCGTGGCGTTCGGCGTTACGGGTCTTGGTCCACGCGTTGGCGTGCAGCGTGAAGCCCGTGCCGTGGAACGCCGACTGCGGGTCGTCCTCCTGCGGTTCGTGGTCGAAGATCAAGACCGCCTTGCCGCGCGCGTCCACGGCGGCGTAGTCGTCGTAGCCGAACTCCGGGGCGGTGATGCCATACCCGGCGAACACGACCTCGAGGTCGAGATCGACGGCGCGGGTCGGGTCGGGGAAGAACACCGCCGAGGGCGGGAAGTGCTGCTCGGAGCCATCGCGGCGCACGACGATTGTCGAGCGATCGCGGTCGAGACGCAGGGGGACGAGATCGACGCGCTGCAGGAAGCTGTCGCCGCTCGCCGGCTGCAGGCCGGCCTTCCGCATCTCGGTCGCGACGAACCACGCGGTGGTGTCGGCTCCGCGAGACAGCGACACCCGGCCCTCGAGCGGCGGTGCGCAGAGGAACTCGAGCTCCGCGCGCATCCGCTCGCGGCTCGACGACTGCGCCACGAGGGACACGACTCCGGCGAGCATCATGACCGCGAGGCGCGAAAGAATTCCGGACACCGCGCTCCCCGTCACGCCGGTCCAACACTGCGGTCCCTTCGGGTCAGCTCCCGGTGTGCCAGCCATACGGATTCCAAGACCTGACCCTCGAGAGTGCAGAAACTGAAATCGACTCCGACCCGCCTTAGGTTTTGAGGATGGGGCCAATCGGCAGCCGCCGGATGCGCTGGCCCGTCGCCGCGTAGATGGCGTTGCAGAGCGCTGGCGCAAACGGCGGCAGCCCGGGTTCGCCGACACCGCCCGGCGGCTGATCGCTGTCGACGATGATCACGTCGATGGCGCGCGGCGCATCGGTGAGGCGCGCCAACTCAAAGCCATCGAAGTTGGTCTGCTGCGCCTCGCCCTTCTTGAAGGTCAACTCCCCGTACAGCGCCACGCTCACGCCCATCACCGCGGACCCCTCCATCTGCGACCGCACGCGCTCGGGGTGGATGGCGAGACCGCAGTCGACCGCCGTGACGACGCGCGGGATGCTGATGCGACCATCCGCGGCCACCGCCACCTCGACCACGGTGCACACGAAGGCAAGGAAGCTGCGGTGCACGGCGATCCCGAGGCCATGCCCCTTCGGCAGCGGCTTGCCCCACCCGGCCTTCTCGGAGGCGAGTTCCACCACGCGACGGAACCGCGCCGTGTCGATGGGGAAGACATCGGCGGGCGCGCCGTAGTTGTCGTACTTGATCCCCACGACCGCCGGCGTCACGTGCCTGGGCGGGCCAATGAGCTCGAGCAGCAGGTCGCGCTGGTCGCGCCCGGCCGCCGCGGCGAGCTCCCCGACGAACGACCCGATCGCGAAGGCGTGCGGCACGTTGTTCACTGAGCGAAACCAGCCGATGCGGACGTGCGCCTCGGCCGGCCCGCTCTCGCACCGCAGGGCTGGCACGGCAAACGGCACGTCGACGAATCCGAGTCCAAGCTCCCCGCCGTCGGGATACGTGACGTTGGGGGCGAAGGTCGACGAGATGCTCGGAAACACCGACCGGTGCAGCCAGCCGGTGACGCGCCCGCTGGCATCGAGCGCGCCTTCGAGATGTTGCGCGGTGACGGTGTGGTAGTAGCCGTGGCGCAGCTCGTCCTCGCGCGACCACGTCACCTTGACGGGCGCGCCCACCTCCTTCGCGAGCAGCGCGGCCTCGACGATGAAGTCGGGCTTCGACTTGCGGCCGAAGGCGCCGCCGAGCAGCGTCACGTGGACGGTGACGTTCTCCTTCGGGATGCCGAGCGCAGCCGCCACCTCGTTTCTCGCGGCCTGCGGGTCCTGCGTGGCCGCCCAGGCCTCGCACCGATCGCCCTTGACCTCGGCCACAGCGGCCGGCGGCTCCATGATCGCGTGCGGGAGGTGCGGCGCGTAATAGTCGGCGCGCACGGTCTTGGCGGCCGCAGCGAGCGCGCCGTCCACGTCGCCCTCGTTCCGGACGACCTTGCCGGGCTTACGCGCGGTCCCTTCGAGCGCGGCGCGATACGCCTCGGAGTCGTACGAGGCGTTGGGTCCCGGATCCCACGTGATCTTCAGCTGTTCGCGGCCCTGCAGCGCCGCCCAGGTGTTGCGGGCGATGACCGCGACGCCGCCAAGGGGCCGGAAGCCTGCGGGAGGCGGCGTGCCCGCCAACGTGATCACTCGCTCGACGCCGGGCACCTTCAGCGCGGCGGCTGAATCGACGGTCGTCACGCGTCCCCCGTACACGGGAGGGCGCGCGATGACGGCGTATTTCATCCCCGGCCGCTTCGCGTCGATGGCGAACACGGCCTTCCCCGTGACGATGTCGGGGCCGTCGCGCATCGGCAGGTTCTTGCCGATGTAGCGGAAGGCGCTTCGCGGCTTGAACGTGATCGTCGACACGTCGGGCACCGGCAGCTTCGCGGCGGCTTCTGCGAGCGCGCCGTAGCCAAGCCGACGTCCCGAGGCGGCGTGCACGACCTCGTGGTTGCGAGCTTGGACCTCCGACGCCTTCACGCCCCACTGCTGGGCGGCGGCAGCTTCGAGCATCGTCCGGGCGGTAGCCCCGGCCTCTCTCAGAGGCTTGAAGAAATTGCGGCCGCTCGTGGATCCGTCGGTGTTCTGATCACCGTACTTCGGGTCACCCGTCGCCTGGACGATCGCGACGCGCGCCCAGTCGGCCTCGAGCTCGTCGGCCACGATCATCGGCATCGCCGTGCGTACGCCCTGGCCCATCTCCGATCGGTGCACGACGACCGTGACCAGACCCGCCGGGTCGATCGACACGAACACGTTGAGGTTGTGCGGCGAGGCCGCCTCGGCAGCTCCAGCCATCGTGAGCCCATGGCGCGCCAGGCCCACCCCGAGCACGAGCCCTCCACTGGTGAGCCCGATCGTCGTGAGGAACTCCCGTCGGCTGACGTTCGAGATCGTCGCCATGTTACGTCCTCCTCGCTGCGGTCTTGATGGCCTCGCGGATGCGCCCGTACGTCCCGCATCGGCAGAGGTTGCCGTCCATGGCGGCGTCGATTTGCTCGTCGGTGGGCGCCGGCGTGCTTCGCAGCAGCGCGGCTGCCTGCATGATCTGCCCCCCCTGGCAGTAGCCGCACTGCGCAACCTGGTGCTCGACCCAGGCCCGCTGCAGGGGATGGTCGCCGCCCGCGGCAAGCCCCTCGATCGTCACCACCGCTTTCCCGGCGGCGTCCTTCACCGTCGTCACGCAGGCGCGCACCGCCTCGCCGTCGAGATGAACGGTGCACGCGCCGCAGAGCGCCATACCGCAGCCGTACTTGGTGCCGGTGAGCCCTAGTTCGTCGCGCAGATACCAGAGCAGCGGTATCGCGGGATCGCCATCGTACGTGCGTTCGGTGCCGTTGATGCGAAGCGTGATCATCGGTCCCCCCCGGGAAGCTCGGGCGGGGAGATCATAACCGAGGAGCCTGCCGGTCCGCGCGCTCCTGGCGCTGATCCCGCAGATGGCGGGCACCTTCGACCCCATGGCGCGCAGGTACGAGGCGAGCTGGCCGCGGTGGTGGATCCCGTGATGGTTGGCGAGGCCGAGGAACGCCGTCGCCCGCGCCTTCGCATCAGGCCTGTAGTCGCGCGCCGGGTCCGGCAGCGCGGCCAGCATCCGGGGGACCCATTGCAGCGCGTTCGAGCGACGGCGCTATCGCCGCCCTCCGCACGTCACCACTGGCGGCGCCTCTCCCGCCCGGAGCATGTGGAACCAGACGGGATCCTGGTCGGGATCGATGTTGCCGAACGGCCGCTCGTACGCCACGCGAGCGTGGTACTGCTCGGGCGCCGTGATCGCGGGAAAGGCCGTGCATCCCCCTTCGAAGTACTTGTCCATCACGAAGTCGCCCCGGACGTGCCAGAAGCCCGCGGTGTGTCCAACCTCGTGCCACATGGTGCGGGGGTCGATCCTGAGGCTTCCGCAGCCGCAGTAGTCGAGCCGGAACGTGATCCACCCGTAGTTGCCACCCACGGTCGCCTGCGCGCAGTGCTCGAAGTCGGGGTCCCTGGTGAAGTTGACGCGTACCAGCCCTTCGACCTCGGGGCGGTCCTCGGCGCCGATCTCGAGGGTCGCCCGGTATCGGCCACTGGTCCACTCGGAGAAGGCGCGAGGGATCTCCTGCTGCAGTCGGGCCAGCACTTCGGGCTCCAGCGATCGCCCCGTGTCGTCGACGGTCTTCAGGTAGAAGGTGGCGTTTCGCGTCCACCGGTGGGTCGCCGTCAACTCGTCCGGCGACTCGAACCCGTTGCGCACGAGCGCCCGATAGAACGACAGGTCGAACGGCGTCCGTTCGGCGATGATGTCGACGACGAGCGGCGTCGCCCTCGGATGGATCGCCTGCGTCTCGCGCGAGAGGTAGCCTCCCGCGCTCACGGTGACCTCGAGCGGACTCACCGGCGCGAGCGGCCGCTTGAGTTCGAATCGACCCGCGCCATCGGTGGTGGCCGTCACGTCGGTGGCCGCAATCGTCGCGCCGGCAACCGGCTCACCGCTGATGGTGGCGGTCACACGACCCGCGAGCGTCCACTCGCTGACGGTCGGGATGACGGGTGTCGGCTGGGTCGGCGCGCGACCGGAGGAGTCGTCGCCACAGCCCGAGAGGAGGCACACGACGGCCAGCGTCATGACCGCGATCCGCATGGGCGCCTCGCTCGCTTCCAGGGGCTATCCCCAGTGTAATCCCGTGCGAGGTCAAGGGGCGTCCCCGGCGGGCCGGCCCCAAGGGCGCCGCGCCAGCCCTGCGGGACGAATGTCCCGCGAAGTGGCTACAATCGGCTTGCGCCAGCGAGCGACCGGGTGAAGGTCTCGACGCGCGGCGCGATGCTCACCTTCGGAAGATGCCGTCCTCCGCCCGCTGCGTGGTCCAGGCCGTCCTCGCCCTCCTCCTGGCGGTGCCGTGCGTGGCACGCGCTGACGGGCCCGTGCAGGCGTCCGGGATCCCCGATCTGCCGGACCGGTGGGTGCAGGGCTACGTCCGGACAGTGGCCGGCGAGTGGATCGTCTACCCGTGGGCCTACCCTGGCCAGACCCGGACATTGCTGAGCCGTGCGACCGATGGCCGAATGGCGGTGGAGTGGGAGGGCGAGCCCGTGCCGGACGGCGGATCCGATCAGCCCGTCACCTACCTCTGGCACGCGGGCACGGCGTCGGGCTACGGCGCGCACCGATTCACGCTGACGGTGAACGGCCGCATGGTCACGTCGTTCACGTCGGGTCGCACGTCCGACGATCGCCACTGGACCGTCCGCGGTGAGGGCGGCGTCACCCTCTCGTTCAGAACCACCCGCGTCGGCCAGTTCAACGAGTTGTTCGGGTTCATGTGGCTCACGGCGCCTCGCACGCTGTTCGGCAAGGGCGCCCCGCGATTCCGCGTGGCCGGCGAGGCGGCCGGCAGCCAGGACTACTACCTGGGTCCGCAAGAGCGAGTGGAGGAGTGGAGCCGCGTACGCGCCGAGGAGGCGGTCTTTGCGGACGGCCAGCGCGCCGTGCGCGCGGCGATCAGTCGCGTCGGCCCCGCGCGGCCGGCGGTCGTGCGGTCGGGCGATCGCATCCTGTGGTCTGGCGAGGCCCCGCCCGGATACACCACGGTGCTCGTCCGGGTGGGCTCGAATGTCGCGACGACAGTGCCAATTACAGTCAGCGTGGGCGATGCGCCAGCGGCGGTGGCCACGTTGGCCATGCGGGCTGTGCCTCCCCGGACGATCCACCTCTTGCCCCATTCGCACGTCGACATCGGATACTCCGATCCTCAGCCGGAGGTCGAGCGGAAGCAGTGGAAGAACCTCCGCGACGCGGTGGCGCTCGGCCGCGCGACCGCATCGTACCCGCCGGAGGCGCGGTTCAAGTGGAACGTCGAGGGACTGTGGTCGGTGGAGAGCTACTTGGCGCAGGCGACGGCCAGCGAGCGGCAGGCATTTGCCGACGGCGTGCGCGATGGCACGATCGGGTTGCAGGCGAACTACACGAACCTCCTCACGGGCCTGGCCACGCCCGAGGAACTGCGCCGCTGGACCGACGTGGCGCACAGGGTTCGGACGGCGCTCGGCGTGGGACCTATCCGGTCTGCCATGCACAGTGACATCCCCGGCCTCAGCTGGGCTGCGGTGTCGGCGCTGGCGTCATCGGGCGTGCGGTACTTCAGCAGCGGCCCGAACTACATGCCCGGCCTGCCAGACGGTGGAGACCGAATCGGCGCCACGCTGAAGGCTCTGGGCGACCGACCGTTCTGGTGGACGTCGCCGTCTGGCGAGGAGCGATTGCTGTTCTGGATGGCCGGGCGCGGCTACTCGTGGTTCCACGGCCTGAACAGCGGTGGCGCATCCGACCGCAGCCGCGACGCGATCCTCGATTACGTCAAGGTGCTCGCGGACTCGCAGTACCCCTACGACATGATCCAGGTGCGGTACACGGTGGGCGGCGACAACGGTCCCGTGGATCCCAACCTCGCCGACTTCGTGAAACGCTGGAACGACACGTTCGCGTCGCCACGCCTGGCCATCGACACGGCCGAGGCGATGTTTGCCGAGTTCGAGCGACGCCATGGCGCCGAGCTGCCGGTGATGTCGGGCGACATGACCCCCTACTGGGAGGACGGCGCCCTCTCGAGCGCAGCCGAGGAGGCCCTCGTGCGTGCCGCGGCGCGTCGCATCGACCAGGCCGAGCGGCTCGCCGCCCTTCGGCGGATCGTCCTGCCGCCGACGGAGGTGAACGCCGCGTGGCGCAACGTCCTCCTGTGGCACGAGCACACGTGGGGGGCCGCCGACAGCATCAGCCAGCCCGACCGTGCCGACGTGATGGCGCAGTGGGACTACAAGCTGCACTTCGCGTCCGATGCCGACGTCCTGTCGCGACGCCTCATGAGCCTGGCGCTGCCGAAGGCGTCACCCGGGGCCCCACATGTCGCCATCATCAACACCCTGTCGTGGGATCGCTCGGGCCTCGTGCTGCTGACTCCCGAGCAGTCACGCACGGGCGGCCGCGTGCTGGGTGACGACGGGCCACTGCCGTCGCAGCGACTCCACGACGGTCGGCTGGCGGTGTGGGTCGAGCGTGTGCCGCCGTTGTCGTCGGTGCGCCTTCGTGTCGTGCCGGGCGCCCCCGTACCTCCCGCGCAAGCGGCCGTCGCCGCCAAGGGCGTCATCGACAACGGTTGGGTGCGGCTGGTGCTGGACGCCGACCGCGCTGCTGTCACGAGCCTGACGTGGGCCGGCGCACCAGGGCACGACTTCGCCGCCGGTGAACAAGGACTGCTTCGCTACCTCTACCTGGCAGGTCGCGACCCGGCCGATGCAGAGGGCACCACCGGCGGAACGCTGACCGTTGAGGACGCCGGGCCGCTCGTGACCACCGTGCGAGTCGACTTGCCGGCCGGGGGAGCGCGCTCGTCGGTGCGCCGCTTCCGCGTCGTCGCCGGTTCCGATCGGGTGTTTGCAGAGATCGCGCTCGACAAGGTGCCCGTGCGCACGAAGGAGAGCGGCCACGTGGCGTTTCCGTTCCAGGTGCCGGGCGGCGTGATTCGCGTGGACCAGGGGGAGGCGCTCGTCGAGATCGAGCGCGATCAGCTCCCGGGTTCCTGCCGCGACTTCATCGGCGTGCAGAGCGCGATTGACGTGTCGGGGCCCGCGCTCGGCGTGTCGCTGGTGTCGCTCGACGCGCCGCTCATCGAGCTGGGCGCGCTCACCGACGAACGTCAGGTGGATGGCCGCGCCCGCACGTGGCGGGCACAGGCCGCGCCCGGGACGACGCTCTACGCCTACCTCTTCAACAACTACTGGCACACCAACTACAAGGCGGATCAGTCTGGACCGCTGTCGTTCCGCTTCGTGGTCCGACCGCACGCCGCGTTCGATCCGGTGGCGCTGCGACGGCTGAGCGACGAGCAGGACTTCCCGTTGCTGGCAGTCTCCGTGGACGACGACGGACTGCCGATCACGTCGCCATTCGCCCTCGAGGGAGATCCTGTGGTGGTCTCCTCCTTGGGGGCGGTGGCTGGTGGCAGCGCCCTCGTCGTGCGCCTCTACAACCCTTCCACAACGGCCGCTGTCGTCGTCGTTCGTCCCACCGCCACCAGCGCCCACCGGGACGTGGTCGCTCCGATCCGCACGCAGTCCTCGGGTGACGAGCGCGTCACGCTTCCGCCGCGGTCGTCGAGAACCGTTCGGTTGTCGCTGCGGTAGGGGCTTGCGGGCGTCACCTCGACGTCGCGCCTCAGGTCGTCCATGCGAAGCTCTTCACGGCGGCCGCCTCATCCTCGAAGGTCTCGAATGCCATGAGCAGCTTCATCATGCCGAAGAGCCTCTGGCCCTTGCTCGTCAGGTTCAAGAGCTTCATGTCGCCGCCACGCTCCCGAACGGTTTTCAGTTTGCCGGCAATCATCCCCACGCCCGAGCTGTCGATGTAGGTGACGCCGCCGAGGTCGAGCACGATTTGCCGGCGTCCCTCATCGAGGAGGTCGTGAATGCGTTGGCGTATCGCCAGATCGCCGTCGTCGAGGACGACTTGCCCGGTGAGGAGGAGCACCGTCACGTCGCCGGCGCGGCGTTCCTTTATCTCGAGCTTCGACATGGTCATTCGGCTGCGCCCCTTCCCCAGGTCCCAGGCCGCGCCCGCCGGACCATTGATACGTCAGCACGGTGACACCTGGCAGCAAGAGGGCTCAGGGCCACCCAACGACGGGCAAGATCTCCGGTAACCGCGGCAGACGATATCACAACCACGAGACCCGAGGCAGCGCCCGCGTTGGTTCGCGGCACGAAGCCCGAGCGCGACGTCGCGCCTGCCCCTCACGCCGCGCCGGCGCGGTCGGGAGGGCACCCCCGCCCCGGGGAACGGGCTCGCCGCCGAACTCGTCTATGACGCCAAACCGCCACGCGGGGTGGGACGTGTGCACCTGGCGACGCGGCGGACGGCCCCGCCTGCCCATGCGTCCACTCCTCCGACCTGCTGCCGTCGCCCTGTTCGCCGCTGCCTTCGCAGCATCCGCTGGGGCGCAGGCGCCACCGCCGCACGAGCGCACGCCGGTGCCACCCGCGACGTTCCAGGTGAGCCGGGCCAGCTCGACGATCGAGGTCGATGGGGTCCTGGACGAGCCCGCGTGGGCGAGCGCGACCGTCATCCCGATCCTCTACGAGTGGACGCCGGGCGACAACGTGGATCCGCCGGTGAAGACCGACTGCCTGGTGACGTTTGACGAGCGGAACCTCTACGTGGCGTTCCGCGCCCACGACCCCGAGCCAGCGCGCATCCGGGCCCACCTGATGGACCGGGATTCGATCGACACCTTCGTGCAGGACGACCACGTCGGCGTCATGATCGACACCTTCAACGACGAGCGGCGCGCGTATCAGTTCCGGGTCAACCCGCTTGGCGTCCAGGCCGACGCGATCTTCTCCGAGCAGGACGGCATCGAGGACTGGTCGTGGGACATGATCTGGGACTCGCGCGGGCGGGT
>JAFNAJ010000424.1 GCA_017860085.1 Acidobacteriota bacterium
CTCGACCGGGCCCTTCATCCAGCGCAGGTTCATTGCGACGCCCTCCAGCACGGCCCGCGCCATGTGGCTGCGGGTCGTGTGGAGGCTCAGGTTCAGGAATCCACCGCGCATCCGGGCATCAGCCGTCGGCGCGATCGAGCCCCCCATCCAGGGCAGGAACAGGACGCCGTTGCTTCCGGGCGCCGTGTCGTCCACGGCGCGCTGCAGCAGCGCGAACCGGTTGTCCGCCGTCAGTTCCCCGAAGTGGTCGCTGGCATACACCAGGTTCTGCAGGAAGTGTTCGAGCGTACCGCCGCCCATCCCGTTCTCGGCCATCACGAAGTACGTCTTCGGCACGGGACTCGGCATGCTCAGGATCACGTGGCGTACGTCGGTGCGCTTGAAATCCACGTGCGTGATCATCACGCTCGTGCTGCCGATCGACAATGCGGCGTGCGGCCCGCTAAACGCAGCCGTGGCCATGCCGCCGCACTGCGTATCGTTGATGCCCGTGACGACGCGCGTCCCGGGCGCAAGGCCCAGTTCCGCGGCAACGTCCGGGAGCACCGTGCCGACGATCGAGTCGAGCGGCACGAGGTCCGGCAACTTGGCTCGGTCGATCCCTGATTGCGCCAGCAACGAGGCGTCATACTCCGTGACGTTCAGCCGGCGGTTGTCCGTCAGCAGCGACATGAAGGCGGTGCACTGGTTGGCGGTGGCGCGGCCGCTGAAGCGCATCGCGACAAAGTCCATCGGTTCGAGGAAAGTGGCCGTACGCTCGTAGACGTCCGGTCGCGCGTGCCGGATCCATCGCATGTGGGTGAGCGACATGCCACCTTCGATCGGCGGCAGGCCGTGGACGCGCAGCCACCGCAGCAATTGCAGTGGCGTGTCCGAGCGACGCGGATAGCTCGCGAAGTGGCTCAGACGCTCCTTGGAGCCCCGCTTGTCGAGCCAGAGGACCATGTTCATCGTCGGCCGGCCGCGCACGTCCACCGGCACGATCGACGAGTACTGGCTGCTGGTGATCACCGCGAGCACGTCCCGCGCCGCGATACCGGACCCGCGCAGCGCCGCGACACACGCCTCCTTGACCGCGTCCCAGAGTGCGTCAGGATCCTGCTCAGCGCCGTCCCCCGGCAGGAAGATCGTATCCACGTGCGCGCGAGCCGTGGCGATGATGCTCCCCTGCAGCGATACCACGGCGGCCTTGGGACCGCTGGTCCCGACGTCGATCGCGAGCACGTATGGGCCGGGGGCAGCCATGTCTGCGCCTCAGGTGCCGGCGGCCGCGGCCGCGAGGCCGGGCCGCAGGTTGCGTGTCATCAGTGGGTGTGGTAACTGAACTCGATGCCGTAGGTGCGCGGGTCGTTGTAGTTCAGCTGGTCCATGGTAATGAGCGGCGCGATGAAGTTGACCCAGCGCTCGTCGGCGAGGTTCTTCCCCCACAGCGCCACCTCGAACGCGTCGTTGGCCGGCGCCCAGGCCAGGCGGGCATTGAACAGGGTCACGGAGGACTCGCCATAGGCGGGGTCGTTTGCTGGCGTGAAGTAGATCTTCGACTGGTACGAACCGTCGACGAGCGCGCGCAGCGAACCATAGCTTCCCAGCGGCTGGGTGTAGGTCACGCCGCCGGAGACTGCAAATTCGGGGGCATTTACCAGCTTGTTGCCGGAGAAATCGTTCCCCTGGCCGTCGACGAAATCCTTGTACTTGCTGTTGAGCGTGCTCGCCGACAGGAACGCTTCGAACCGGTCCGTCGGCTTGACGGTCAACTCGGCCTCGAGACCATAGACCTCGCCCGAGCCCGCGTTCAACTTGCTCTGCAACGGGGGGGTCGAGTTGTCGTAGATGAAGACCTGGAGGTCCTGGTAGTCGTAATAGTAGGCCGCGATATTGAGGCGCACGCGGCGGTCCATCATCTCCGACTTGAGGCCAACTTCGTAAGCGTAAAGGTGTTCCGGGTCGAACGGCTTCAACTGTACCGGGTCGATCGCCGCGAAGCCGGCGAAACCGCCGCTGTTATAGCCCTTCGAGATCGAGCCGTAGAGCAGCATGTCGTCGCTGGCCTGATAAGACAAAGCGAGCCGGCCGGAGAGGTCGGAGAACGTCTTGGACTCGTTAACGTCGAGCACGGGCACGGTGAAGTACGGCAACTCGTCGAAGTACGAGTGGTAGTCGAGTTCGATCTTGTCCTCGGTGTAACGAAGGCCCGCCGTCAGCGTCAGGGAATCGGTGAATCGGTAGTCGGTCTGGCCGAACAGAGCCATGCTCCGGGTCTCCTGCGTGTATGGGTAGCGCGCCAGGTAGACAGGGGCGTCGGGGTTCAATGGGTCGAAGCCGCCGGTGGGGTCTTCTGCAGTGGGGGGGACGCGTAGCACCCGCAGCACGTCGTAGGAGCTGTCGGTGCTCAGATCATCGTTGAAATAGTAGACGCCGACGATCCAGCTCAAGGCCTCGTTGACGTCTGACTGGAGTCTCAGTTCCTCGCTCCACTGCCGCGGCTCGTCGATATAGACGGCAGTCAGTACGTTATTCGGACTGGCGTCGGTGTCCTCGAGCGTGTTGCGATCGACTTTCTCGTACGCGGTGATGGAGGTGAGCGTCATGCCATCGAGTTCGAGCTGGCCGAGCAGGGAGGCCCCGAACGCCTCCACCTTTTCTTTCCCCTCGATGTCGTAGTCGCCGGCATTCTGATCGCCGTCGGTGTCCGCGTAGCCGAAGGCGTCGGACGCCACGCCGTCCTGCTCGAACCAGCCACGATGCTGGAACTGGCGCGCACCGCCATTGTTCTCGCCGCCGTGTACCGTGAGACGCAGCAACAGCGAGTCGGTCGGCGTGTAGTCGAGGATCGCGCGTGCGGCCCACAAGTCGACATCATTCAGGTCGTGGCCGGTGACGCGGTTGTTCAGCCAGCCGTCGCGCGTGTTGTAGAGGCCCGAGACGCGGATCTTGAGCTTGTCCTCGATGACCGGGCCTCCGATGCCACCCTCGAGGCGCACTTCGTTGTACTTACCGTAGAGCAGCGACAGGTTCGTCGACAACTCGTCCGTCGGCAGGCGCGAGGCGAACTTGATGGCCCCGCCCGTGGTGTTGCGGCCGTAGAGCGTTCCCTGCGGCCCGCGCAGCACTTCCACGCTTGCGCCGTCGAACACGTTGAAGAG
>JAFNAJ010000425.1 GCA_017860085.1 Acidobacteriota bacterium
GTGTTCCGGGACTCGGTGGTCGCTGCGGCACTCGGTGAGCACGGTTTTGAAGTGACGGGCGTGCACCGGCAGTTCGTGCTGCCGATCGCGCTGCACAAAGTAATGGGATCGCGGCAAGCCACTGAGCGGGTCGAAGGCGCACTCGAGCGCGTGGGCCTGCTGAGCCTGCTGGGCTCGCCGGTGACCGTGGTGGCGGAGCGGTGCGCGTCTTCGTAAGCGGCGTCACGGGGTTCACTGGCGGACACCTGGCGCGGGCGCTTCTGTCTCGCGGCTACGAGGTCTGCGGGCTCGTCCGCGACGTGTCAAAGGCCCACGCCCTCGACATGGCGGGCATCGTCCCCGTCGTCGGGGACCTCGTCGACCGCGAAAGCCTCGCGCGGGCGCTTCGCGGGGTGGAGGTGGCCTACAACATCGCGGCGCTGTATCGAGAGGCCGGTCTGCCGACGGCGACCTATCGCGCGGTCAACGCCGAGGCGGTGGCGACGCTCATCGAGGTCGCGGCGAGCGCCGGTGTCAAGCGTGTCGTGCATTGCAGCACCGTCGGTGTGCACGGTGACATCGAGCAGCCGCCGGCCAACGAGGACGCCCCCTTGCGTCCGGGTGACGTCTATCAGGAGACCAAGCTGGAGGGCGAGCGCCTCGCGCGCGAGGCGTCCACGCGGACCGGGATCGAGGTGACCATCGCCCGTCCGTCGGGGATCTACGGTCCCGGCGATCGTCGCCTGCTCAAGCTGTTTCGTGGCGTGGCGCGCGGGCGGTGGGTCACGCTGGGATCTGGCGAGATCTTCTATCACCTGACACACGTGCGCGACCTGGCCGAAGGGTTTCGCCTGTGTGGGGAAGTGCCGTCGGCGGCAGGTCGGACCTACATCCTGGCGGGTGGGGAGGTGACCACGCTGAACGAGCTGGTGCGGATCGTCGCCGATGAAGCCGGCGTTCGGCCGCCACGGTGGCACTTGCCCGTGTGGCCGTTCTGGGTGGCTGGCGCGATGTGTGAGGCGGTTTGCGCACCGCTGCGCGTCGAGCCGCCCATCTACCGCCGGCGCGTCGACTTCTTCACCAAGAGCCGCGCGTTCGACATCTCGCGCGCGCGGGCCGAGCTGGGGTACGCTCCCGCCATCGGCTTGCGCGAGGGCATCCGCGACACCCTCGCGTGGTACCGGAAGGAGGGCTGGCTGTGACGGCGTCTGGCGAGCGCCCGGTGAACCGCGAGATCCCCAAGGCGCAGGAGCAACTGTTCGACGAGCGCCGGTCGTCATCGGCGAAGTACTCCGCGCTCGTCGTGGGACGGCCCGGCCTGGCGGCGCTGCTCGGGTACGAACTCGTGATGCTGACGTCGCAGTGGGTGCCTGGCGCGCTCGGCCTCTTCCTGCGCAAGCTCCTGTACCCGCGGGTGCTCGGTGCCTGCGGGCGCGGCGTGGTGTTTGGCCAGCACGTCGTCTTGCGGCACCCGCACAAGATCCGCATCGGCGACCGCGTGGTCGTCGACGACAACTGCCTGCTCGACGCGAAGGGCGAGGACAATGCCGGCATCACGATTGGCAGCGGCGTATTCCTGGGACGCAACAGCATTCTCTCGTGCAAGAACGGCGACATCGTGCTGGGCGACGGCGCGAACATCGGTTTCAACTGCGAGGTGTTTTCGGCCAGTCGCGTGTCGCTCGGGGAGAACGCTCTCGTGGCTGCCTACTGCTACGTGATTGGAGGCGACCACGACTGGAGCAATCCCGAGCAGGCCGTGCTCGAGCAGTCGCGCTCGTCGAAGGGCGTCGCGATCGGCGCGGGGGTGTGGATGGGCGCGGGCGCCAAGGTGCTCGACGGGGTGAGCGTGGGCGACCACGCGGTGATTGGCGCCGGCGCGGTCGTCCGAGGCGACGTGCCAGCGAAGGCGATCGCCGTGGGCATGCCGGCCAAGGTCGTGGGCACTCGGGCGTCGAGTGAGTTGGCGTGAGGGGCACGCGATGAGCGGGCGCAAGCTGAAGATCCTTCAAATCTGCGACCACCTCGGGTGGGAGGGGTCGCGCATGCACGGCGTCAAGCGGCTGTTTGCGTGGATGATCCCCCGCTTCGACCCGGCGCGGTTTGACGTGTCGCTGGTGAGCCTGCGCAAGAAGGACCTGTCGGAAGAGACACTCGACGCGCTCGGCATCGACATCACCTACCTGCAGCGGTCGAAGTTCGATCCGGCCACGCTGGTGGACCTGCTGAAGGTCGTCGACCGGAAGCACATCGACGTGCTCCACATGCACGGCTACGGCGCGACCACGTTTGGCCGGGCGGTCGGGGCCTGGCGCCGCCTGCCCACCATCCTGCACGAGCACGCCAATCTCACCGACACGCCCTGGTTCCAGAAGGTGGCCGACAAGGCGCTCGCGCCGTTCACCGACCTCGCGCTGGCGGTGTCGAAGAGCACGGCCGACTTCGTCATCAACGCACGGCTGGTGCCGTCGGAACGCGTACGCGTGGTCTATCTCGGAGCCCCCCTCGAGGAGTTCCGCCGCGTGGAATCGCCGGAGGCGTGGGCCGAGGCGCGGCGCGCGTTGGGGATCGCCCCCGGTGAGTTTGCCGTCGGCACCATCACCCGCCTGCACGATTCGAAGGGCAACGAGTACCTGGTCGACGCGGCGAGACTGGTGATCGGCCAGCGTCCGCACGCGCGGTTCTACCTGGTGGGGGAGGGGCCCTTGCGTCCTGCGCTCGAGGCGCAGGCGGCACAGGCGGGCCTCGGCGATCGGTTCGTGTTCGTCGGGTTCGTGAAGGACGTCCCGAGCGCGTTGGCGGCGTTCGACCTCAGCGTGTTCCCCTCGCTCTGGGAAGGCACGCCGCTCACGGCCTTCGAGGCCTTGGCGATGGGCAAGCCGATCGTGGCCACGGATGCCGACGGCCTGATCGACATCCTGCACCCGGACCGCGACGCCCTGATCGTGCCCAGGCGGAACGCGGCTGCGCTCGCCGAGCAGATCGTGTGGATGATCGACCACCCCGCTCAACGCCAGGCGCTCGCCGACGCGGCCCAGTCAACGGGGCAGGGCTACGGGATCCAGGCGTTCGTCGGCAAGATGGAGCGGCTGTACGAGATCCTGCATGAGACGTCGCGGGCCACAAAACGCCGCGGCGTGCTCAGTGCCGA
>JAFNAJ010000426.1 GCA_017860085.1 Acidobacteriota bacterium
CGACTTCGTGGCCGCGTGGGACAAGGTCATGAACCTCGATCGATTCGACCTTGCCTGATCCCAGCGCTCAGGTCGGCCGTCGTCCGGCCGGCCTGAGCGTGCTCTGTCCGGTGATCGGACGCGGCAGATCGTCGCCGCCCTGCCATCGTCCGATCCCGCGGGAGTCAACGCTGCCGTCCGTTGTGCGCAACTCGTTGCACGCGCGTCATGGTGCCCGAGATTGCGCCACGTTTCGTTGACTCCTCGGTATCCGCATGCGACGCTACTCCGCGTGAATGCCGACCGCCTGGCCCGCGTCGAATGGCTGCTCGTCGCCGCCGGTCTCGCACTCCTTTTCTTCTTTCACTTCCACGACGTTTCGGGCGATGCAAGGCCCCGCTACGAGGCACTCGTGGGCCTCATCGAACACGGCGTCGTGTCCACGACGCCATACTCGATGGTGGGTCCGCTCGTCTCGACGCCCGTCTATCTGTTGGGCCGGGTGTACGCGTCGCCCGACTGGTGGCTGGCGCGCTTCACGGCCATCCTGCTGGCGCTGGGACTGGTGGTCGCCTACCGCCTGACGCGCCGCGAGGACCGGACGATCGTGCGCCGGTTTTTCATGCTGATCGTGGCGGCGTCGATGTTTCCACACTACGTGCGCGGGTATGGCCCCGAAGCCTTCACCGCGGTGTTCGTCGGCGTCGGCCTCCTGGCGGTGCACTCCGGCCACGCCCTGTTGGGCTGGACGGCAGCCGTGATTGGCGTGGCGAACACTCCGGCCACGATCGTCGGCCTTGCGCTCGCCGCTGGCGCGCACGCCTGGCGCACGCGGCGTGTACGGCCGCTCGTGTCCGTGGCCGCGGCCGCCGGGATCCTCCTGCTCGAGTCGTGGGTGCGCCGCGGCGACCCGTTCGTGTCCGGGTACGAGGGGAACCGGGGCGCCGAGACCGTGCTGCCGTATTCAGGCCTTCCTGGCTTCAGCTATCCGTTCTTCTTCGGCGTGCTGTCGATCCTCCTGTCGTTCGGCAAGGGGCTTGTCTTCTACGCGCCCGGGCTTCTGCTGTGGACGAGGGAAACGGCGGCGCGCGTGAGTGGTCGGCTGCGGGCCACGCAGGGGCTCTGGCTCTGGTTTGTCGCCGGTCTCGTGCTGGTCTACGCCCGCTGGTGGGCGTGGTACGGCGGATGGACGTGGGGGCCACGGTACTTCCTCATCGCATCCCTTCCGGCGTCGCTCGCGCTCGCGGTCCGTCTGCGTCGGCCGGCCGAAGCGTCGCTTGGCAGCCTGACCGCCACCGCGGCAGCGCTGACGCTGTCGGCGTGGGTGGGTGTCAACGGCGCGGCGTTCGATCAGCGCACCCTGGCGGTCTGCCACGACAACCACTACGCGCTCGAGTTCCTCTGTTGGTACGTGCCGGAGTTCAGCGCGCTCTGGCGCCCGTTCGTCGTCCCGTCGGCGCCGCTCGTGACCCAGGGCACCTATGGGGTGTACTGCGGCGTCGTGTATCTGGTGCTGATGGCGCCACTCGTGTCCGAGTTCGCTCGCCGCACCTGGTCTTCCCTGGCTCCCGGCGGGGCCGCCGCGCGTGCGTTGGCAGGCTGGAGGTTCTGAGGCCCCGTCTTGCTCGCTTCGTATTCGCAGGCCTCCGCCCCTGGCACAGAGCGGATTCAGCCCGAGAACCTTACGGGCGGCGAGTCGTGGCCAGTCTCGGCTTCGAGGAAGGCGAGCTCGGCTAGAATAGGGACGACTCACTTCGATGAACGACCCGGTCGAGAACCTGGCCACATTGGGGACGAGGGGTGTCGCGTCTCTGTCGAGGTGGCTGCTTGCCGCGCTCGGCGTCGCCTGCTTTGCCCTTGGCGCCATCGGCGCACTGGTGCCCGGGTTGCCGACCACGGTCTTCCTGCTCCTCGGCTCGTTCTTTCTCACCAAGAGCTGCCCGTGGCTCGAGCGTCGGCTCCTGCAGAACCGGCTCCTCCGGCCCTATGCGGCGATGCTCGACCCGTCCACGCCATTCTCGTCACGCGGGCGGGCAACGTCGCTCATGGCCATGTGGTTGTCCATCGCCATCACGATTACCCTGCTGGCCCACGGAGGCACCGTGGGCTCCTGGGTGCTCGCCGTGATGGCGGCCGCCGGTGTCGCCGGCACGGTGGCCATCCTCCGCTTCCGGCGTCACCTCGACAAGCCTCTCCCGCAGGACGAAACGGCGATTCGCTGAAAACGCTCTCACTCCGGAGAGCGCGCTCCTTCCGGGCTAACATGGAGCGCCATGCCCACCCCCCGGAAACAGGGCGCGCTCGCCAGCCTCGCAGCGGCGATGCGTTCGTGGCGCACGGCCGCGGTCGCACTGCTGTCGTTTTCGTCAGGATTGCCGCTCGGGCTCGTCTGGTACTCGATTCCCGACTGGATGCGCGACATCGGGGTCGATATCCGGGTCGTCGGGCTGTTCACGCTGGCGCAGGCCCCGTGGGCGTTCAAGGTGATTTGGTCGCCGCTCATGGACCGCTACGTGCCACCTTTCTGGGGCCGGCGGCGCGGGTGGATGGCGATCACGCAGGTGGCCCTGGCCGTGCTCGGTCTCCTGCTCGCAGGGGTCGGACGCCACCCCGACGCCATCTGGGTGGTCGGCGCGCTGGCGCTCGCCATCGCACTCGCATCGGCGTCGCAGGACATCGCGATTGACGCCTACGCCGTGGAGGTGCTCCACAAGGACGAACAGGGCGCAGCCGTGGGGGCCCGCATCGCGCTCTACCGCGCGGCGATGGTCGTCTCTGGAGGCGCCGCCATTACCCTGGCTGGCCGGCTTGGCTGGCCGGCGGTCAACGTGCTGCTGGCGCTCGTCTACGTGCCCATGCTGCTCATCACGTGGCGGGCGCCGGAGCCAGAGGTTCGGACGCCGGCGCCCAGGAGCCTCCGCGACGCGGTGTGGCACCCGTTCCTCGGCTTCCTGGCCCGTCACCGCGCCCTCGAAATCCTGGCGTTCGTCCTGCTCTACAAGTTCGCTGACCAGCTTGCTCAAGCCCTGACGCGGCCGTTCCTCATCGACATGGGCTACAGCGCCGACCACCGCGGCATCGCGCTCGCCACGGTGGGCATGGTGGCCACGATCGCTGGCGCCTTCGTGGGCGGTTGGGTCACGACTGCTGTCGCGGGCGGGCGAGCCGAACCTTCCTCTGATGTACGGCGCCACGAGTTTCGAGTTGCTGACGTCGGGGCTCGGTACCGGAGCGTTCTCGGTGTTGCTGCTGCGCATGACGCAGAGGCGGTTCTCCGCCACGCAGTACGCGCTCTTCTCGAGCTTGTTCGCGCTACCGCGCCTCCTCGCCGGGCCGGTCACCGGCGTGGTCGTCGACGCGATCGGCTGGCCCGCGTTCTTCCTGTCGACCCTCGTGATGGGAATCCCCGGGCTGGTGATGCTGGCGCGCTTCGTCCCGCTCGGGGTGCGAGAACCAGTCTTCGAGGTGGAGAAACAGCGGGCAAAGCGTCC
>JAFNAJ010000427.1 GCA_017860085.1 Acidobacteriota bacterium
GTCGATCTCTCCGCCTTCGCGAAGCCGACGCTCACCGTGTTGGACGCCTACCGCGTGCTGATGCGCAGCGGCCCGACCGGCGGTAGCGCGGCCGACGTCGAGCAGATGAACACCCTCGTGGCCAGCATCGACCCGATTGCGCTCGACGCCTATGCCGCCCGCGCCTGGTGGGACCTCGGGCTGCCGAGGCTCCGGTTCCTGGCACTGGGCGAGCAGTTGGGGCTGGGACGCGTGGATTTCGAGTCGCTTCGCACGCGGGTCGTTCGAGCATGAGGCGGACGTGAAGGGCGCATCGCTCCGGAGACTCCGCTTCACTTCCCAAGTTGTCTTCTTCGCGCTCTTTGTCGTGCTGCTTCTGCGCACCGAGTTCCCGGGCGCCATCCGCTCGGCGACCACGGACGTGCGCATTCCCTACCCCGTGGGGCTCTTCCTCGAGACGAACCCGCTCGTGGCCCTGGCCACGGCGCTGTCGGCGGGGTCCCTCTATCGCCACCTGCTCTGGGCGGTGCCATTTCTCGTCCTGGCCATCGTGGTCGGCCGCGCGTTCTGCGGGTGGATCTGCCCGCTCGGGTCACTCAACCACTTCGTCGGGAGCCTGAAGTCGGACGTCAAGCGCGGTGCAGCGCTGATCGAGTCGAACCGCTACAAGCGGTGGCATGCCGCGAAATACTACGTGCTCGCGGCCGTGCTTGCGCTTGCCGCCGTCGGATCGGTTGCGGGACTCGTGCTCGATCCCCTGTCGTTGCTCGTGCGCTCGGCAGCCGTGTCGGTATTGCCCGCGCTCAACTACGCGCTGCGCGCGGTCATCGACGTGGGCGGCGAGTGGGCGGTCGGACCAGCGCGCACCGTGGTCGACGCGACCGCCGTCGTGCTCGGGGCGACGGTGCTCAGCTTCGAGCAGCCCTATTTCCGTCAGGCACTGGGCATCGGGAGCCTGTTCGCGCTGGTGCTACTCCTCAATCTGTGGGTCACCCGCTTCTGGTGCCGCGCCATCTGCCCCCTCGGCGCCTTGCTCGGAGTCTGCTCGGGATGGTCGCTGGTCCAGCTTCGGAAGCACGAGGAGCGCTGCGACGACTGCCGGCGATGCCTGCTCCACTGCCAGGGTGGCGACGACCCGCTCCCAGGCGCGTCATGGCGCAAGGCCGAGTGTCACCTCTGCATGAACTGCGTCACCGACTGCCCGACCGGCGGCATCTCGTTCGCCTGGTCGACGCGGCCAGACCTTTCGACGCGCGAACAGCCGCAACTGCGACGGCGTGCCGTCGTGGCCAGCCTGGTCGGGGGCGCCGGTTCCCTCGCCGTCATGCGGAGCGGCGTCGGGCTGCACGCTGCAGGCGACCCGACGCTGATTCGTCCCCCGGGGTCGCTCAACGAGCCGCACTTTCTCGAGCGGTGCATCCGCTGTGGCGACTGCATGAAGGTGTGCCCGAACAACGCCCTCCACCCGGCGCTGTTCGAGGGGGGCTTCGAGGGTCTGTGGACGCCCGTGCTGGTGCCGCGCGTCGGCTACTGCGAGCCAAACTGCGTGCTGTGCTCGCAGGTGTGCCCAACCGGGGCCATCTGGGAGATCACGGTGGCCGAGAAGATCGGCCGCCCGGCGAACCCGATGCCCGCGGCATCGACCGATCCGCCCAAGGCCGACCCGATTCGTGTCGGCACCGCGTTCTTCGACCGCGGACGCTGCCTGCCGTGGGCCATGGGTACCGAGTGCATCGTCTGCGAGGAGTGGTGCCCGACGTCGCCCAAGTCGATCTACCTCGTGTCGTCGGAAGTCGTCGATGCCAAGGGCCAGGCGAAGACCGTGCGCCAGCCATACGTCGACCCGCACCTGTGCACCGGCTGCGGGGCCTGCGAGTTCGCCTGCCCCGTGAAGGGACGCCCCGCGATCTACGTGACGAGCGCCGGGGAGTCGCGATCGCGCGCGAACCAGTTCCTGTTGCCCGAGAACCGGCCCCGAGGGAGGACGTCATGAGCAGGCCACACGCGTACCGATCCCTGCGACGGGCAGACCCCGTCTCACGCCGCGAGTTCGTTCGCGCGGCCAGTGCCTGCACGGCGGTCGCCGGTGGGATCGTGCTCGGAGTACCAGGGTGCACGACGCCGCTGACCCGCCCCAGGACGAACATCGACGACTTCATGCGGGCGCCTCGCGGCAAGCATGCGCTGCCGGGTGCCTTTCCCGGCAAGGTCGTCGAGGTCCACGACCGGCAATCGCTCGTGGACGGACAGTACGATGACAAGGTCGTCGCGGAGATGTTCGAGCGCGGCGTGCAGGCCCTCACGGGCAGGGACATGCGCGGCAGCTTCGCCCTGTTCTTCGAGCCGTCGGACGTGGTGGGCATCAAGGTCAACCCGGTCGGCTCGCCGCTCATCAGCACCCGCGTCGAGCTCGCCCAGATCGTCGTCGGCTGGCTCATCGCGAACGGGATTCCGGCCTCGAACATCATCATCTGGGACCGCTTCGACTACATGCTGCGGGATGCCGGGTTCACGCCAGACCGCTTTCCAGCGGGCGTCGGCCTCGAGGGTCTGCAGACGATGGACGAGCGCGGCAACGCGTGGAGGGACAAGAGCGGGCGCCACGTCAGCATCGACAACTTCGACCAGGACGTCTACTACTTCGTCAAGGGCCTCGCCGGCAGGGCGCCCGGGGAGTTCCGCAGCGAAGAGCAGTACCTGAACCAGAACGTCTTCAACGGCGAGTACTCGTACTACGGGAAGCTGCTCACCCAGCGTGTGACCAAGCTCGTGAATCTCTCGACGTTCAAGAGCACGGGCCACGGCGTGTCGATCGCCACGAAGAACCTCGGCTACGGCGCTGTCTGCAACACGAGCCGGCTTCACGAGCCGCTGTTCTTCGACGTGAATGTCGAGGTGCTCGCGGCGCCGGTCATCCGCGACAAGCTCGTGCTCAACGTGACCGATGCCATCCGTGGCCAGTACGATGACGGGCCGTACCTGAACGCCCAGTTCGTCTACGACAAGCACTCGCTCTTCTTCGCCACCGATCCCTTCGCCCTCGACATGTTGTGTCACCGGCAGCTCGTCGCCAAGCGCAAGGAGATGGGCATCTCGGTGAACGAGCACCCCCGGTTCACCGAGTACCTGCGCTATGCCGAGCG
>JAFNAJ010000058.1 GCA_017860085.1 Acidobacteriota bacterium
AGGTCCCCCTGCTCCTTGAGGATGTTCGCGATGTTGCTCAGCGCGCGTGCGTGCGCCGGGCCGTCGTCGAGGTCGCGCCAGAGCTCGCAGGTCTCTTCGAACACCCGTCGCGCCTGGTCCAGATCGCCTTGCTGCTTGCAGAGCACAGCCAAGGCGTTGCTGACGACGGCCGCGCCTCGGCGGTCGCCGAGACCGCGGAAGATCTGGAGCGACTCATCGAAGAATGGCCGCTGGGCACGGTAGTCGCGCTGCACGGCTGCGAGCACGCCGGCGGCAAAGAGCGCCTTGGCCCGGGCAGAGGAGGGAGCCGCCGCTCCCGGGATTGCCAGTAAGGCCGACAGGCGCGCGCGTCCTTCGGCGAACAACTCGCGCAGTTCCCAGTACCGCAGGAGCGCCGAGCCGAGCCGCAATCCCCAGTCGGCGTCCTTCGAGCGGATCAGCCAGTCGATCGCCGCCCGGAGATTGTCGCGATCGCGGTCGAGCCGATCCAGCCAAAGAGGCTGATCCGCGCCCTCGATCGCGGCGGCCGCCTCCTCGGCGAGCACCAGGTAGTAAGCCGCGTGCGCCTTGCGCGTGGCGGCCTCCTCCCCGCTTTCGGCCAGGCGCTCGAGGCCGTACTCTCGAACGGTCTCCATCATCGCGAGCCTGGCATCGCCGTCCGGCTGCTCGCTCAACTGGAGCAGGCTCTTGTGCACCAGGGATTCGCCCCCGTCGAACACGTCGACGCCGAGATCCTGCCGTGCGTCGGCCACCGCCTCGACGGCTTCGAACGTGCAGCCGCCAATGAAGACCGACATCCGGCGGAAGAGCCGCTGCTCGGCCTCGTTCAGCAGGTCGTGACTCCAGGCAATCGCGCCTCGGAGGGTCTGCTGCCGCTCGGGCAGATCCCTGGCGCCGCCCGTCAGGATCTGCAGGCGGCTTCCAAGGCGCGCGACCATCGCCGCCGGAGGGAGTGTCTTGATGCGGGCGGCCGCGAGCTCGATGGCCAGCGGCAGCCCATCGAGACGATTGCAGATCTCGGCGATCACTCGCACGTTCTCGCCGGTCAGCATGAAGTCGGGCTTCGACGCCCGCGCCCGCTCCGCGAACAGCACGACCGCGGGATTCTGCGCCAGCGCCTCGACGGCGGCGAGCCGGCTCGGATCGGGACGCGGCAACGGAGGTACTGGCACCTCGTGCTCCTCGGACAGCCTGAGAGGCTCCCGGCTGGTCACGAGGATCTTGAGCGGGGCGGGGATCTTCAGGAGGTCGATCACGAATGGCACCGCGCCGATGAGGTGCTCGAAGCTGTCGAGAAGGAGGAGCGTCGGCGATGTTCGTACGCCGTGCGCCAGGTGCGCCCTGATCCCGTCGAGCGGAGACCGCTGCGGGGATGGCCGCACACCGAACGCCTGCGCCACCGCCTCGGGCACGAGGTGGGGATCGGCGATGCCCGAGAGGGACACGAAGAACACGCCGCCGCCGAACGCGTCCTTCAGCTCGTGAGCCACCTGAAGGGCCAGGCGCGTCTTCCCTGTGCCTCCAGGACCGGTGAATGTCACGAGGCCGACCGATTCCATCAGCACGATCTGCTTGGCCCTGTCGACCTCTGCGTCGCGTCCGACGAGCGACGTTCCGGGAACGGGCAGGCCCGATTCCCGAACCGCGAGAGGAGTCGGGACTTGCGTGTGGAGGACGTGCGTGGCCAGGGTCTCGAGCTCGCGGTGCAGATCGCGTGTCGACTCGTATCGCCCGGCCGGGTCCTTGGCGAGACATCGGCTGAGCAGCCACTGCAAGGGCATTGGCAGGTCTGGCCGCGCCTCGGCGAGCGACGGCGGTTCATCGCGGATGATCGCCGCCAGTTCCTCCGCGACGCTGGGCCGTTCGAACGTCCGCCGCCCGCTCAGCATCTCGTACAGGACAATGCCGAAGGCGAACTGGTCGCACCGGAAGTCGACGACCTTGCCGGTGGCCTGTTCCGGGGCCATGTAGCCCACTGTCCCGACGACCATGCCGATGCCAGTCGCCGCGCCGCTGGCCAACGTCGGGCCCACCGTCCCCGTGGAGAGAGGCATCCACTTCGCGATGCCGAAATCGAGGATCTTCACGCGTCCGTCCGCCGTGAGAAAGACGTTCTCCGGCTTGAGATCACGGTGCGTGATGCCACGCGCGTGCGCCGCGGCGAGGCCGCTCGAGATCTGTCGCGCGATGTCGAGGGCCCTGGAGACGGGGAGCGGCCCTTCCTTCAGCGCGTCTCGAAGGGTCTGTCCTTCGAGGAACTCGGACACCAGGTAGGGCACGTCGCCCTCGGCGCCGACGTCGTAGATCGCGAGGATGTTCGGGTGGCTCAGCGCCGCTGCGGCACGCGCCTCAATCTCGAAGCGACGGAGGCGGTCTGCGCTCGACGCGAACTCGCCCGAGAGCACCTTGATGGCCACGTCGCGCCCCAGGCGGGGATCGTGGCCCTGATACACCTCGGCCATGCCGCCGGCGCCGATCTGACGGACGATTTCGTACGGCCCGATCCGAGCATGGGGTTGGAGGCGCATCGGTCTGGACGAGATGACGACAGCATACCGTCTTCGTCCGAGCCGTGCCATGGGTTTGCGGTCCCCTCCCCTCGAGCGCCGCACGCTCGCGTCCCGGGCCTGGAGACAACAAGCGGGCTCCCGATCGGCGCACTGCGCTCGTCATCGGCTCGGTCCTGGCGGCCCGGCAGCTTCAGGCACGTCGCGCCGTGCCGGGCTCGAACCCCCGACTTCTCCACGCACTCGGCAAGTCGACGATCAGGGGCCGCTGCCCTGTTGACAACCGGGTTCGGCCGCGCACATCGTCTTGGAACAGCTCGAGTCGGTCATGCGGAGGGATCCATGGACCTCGTGGTGGGCGCCACTGGTTTCGTCGGGGGGTTGGCAGCGAAGCAACTGTGTGACCGCGGGCGCACCGTACGCGCGCTCGTCAGGGGCGGCGCCGGGCGCAAAGAAGCCGAGCCCCTCGCTGGCGTCGGGGCGGCCATCGTCGATGGCGACCTGACGGATCCGGCGTCAATCGCCCGCGCCTGCCAAGGCATCGAGACCGTGGTCTGCACGGTCACCGCCATGCCCAACGCCGGCGGTGACGCGTTGCAGCGCATCGACCACGACGGCGTGCTGAACCTCATCGCCGAGGCTGAACGCGCCGGCGTGCGGCGCTTCGTCTACACGTCGTACTCCGGCAACATCCGCGTCGACTCGCCGCTCGAGCGGGCCAAGCGCGCCTGCGAAGCCCGGCTGGCCCAGAGTGCCATGGAGCACGTCGTGCTGCGGCCGTCGATCTTCATGGAGGTGTGGCTGGGCCCGCACCTCGGGTTCGACATCGCCAACGCGAAGGCGCGCATCTACGGGGAGGGCACGGCCAAGGTGAGCTACGTGTCGGCCGTCGACGTGGCGGCCTTCGCCGCGGCAGCCGCGATGCGGCCCGGCGAGCTTCGAGACACCGTGCAGATCGGGGGGCCCGACGCCGCCTCTCAACTCGAGGTGGTGGAGCTCTTCGAGCGGACGCTCGGCCGCCGCTTCACGCTCGAGCACGTGCACATGGCCGCGCTCGAAGCGCAGCACCAGTCGCCCGATCCGCTCCAGAAAACCTTTGCGGCGCTGTCGATCGGCTACGCGCGCGGCGACGCCATCCCTGAGGCGCGCGCGAACGCCGAGCGGTACGGGGTGGCGCTCACGTCGCTGGCCGACTACGCGGGCAGGTTCCGACCCTGAGCGCCTCGAACGCGCGCCGCATCGGTCCCAGCGTGCCCGGCGACGAGCCGCCGGCACCCGTCAGGGCTGCGCCGACCGCTCGGCTAGGAAGATGTCGCCCGATTGCTGGACCCGGCCCAGGACGAGCGACGAGCCATCGCGGCTCCAGGTCAGCCCCCTGAAGAAGACGCCCCCGGGCAAGTCCAGCAGCTTACGGGGAGGCGCGGTGCTCGCCGGCTCGATGATCCAGACCGAGCCGCCAAACGCCCCCGGCAGGGCGACGACAGCCAGCCGGTTGCCGTCCGGGGACCATGCCAGGAACCCGTTGGCGACCTGCACGACCTCGAGCAGACTCCCGTGGTCGTAGGCCAACTGGCCGTCCGGCCGGACGAACTTCACGAACGCGCCGGCCGTACCTCCCCGCGGCTCGACGTAGGCGATGACGTCCTCGCGCGGCGACCACGCCGGCGCGGTAGCCGGCCCTGGCGTCGGCACTCGCGCGGTGGCGCCGGTTGCCACGTCGAGGGCCATCAGTCCCGGCGCGTTGCCGACCGACGCCGAGAAGACAAGACGGCGCCCATCGGCCGACCAGCTGATCGTGTTGACGGCATCGGCCGCAGCAATCAGCCGGGGGTTACCGGCCTCGGCGCTGACCAGCCAGATGCCACGACGGCCCCCCCGATCCGACACGAACGCCACCTGCGTGCCGTCGGGTGAATAGGCGGGACGCTCGTCGATCGCCATGCCGCTCGTGAGCGGAGCAGCCTGTGTGAGATCGCTCCGCGCCGTCCACAGCGTGCGATGGCCCGTCCGAGACGAGCTGAAGACCAGGTGTGCGCCGTCGGGTGAGAACGACGGGTCGATATCCCCGGAGAACCCGTCCGTCAACGGCTCCAGCTTGACCGGGCGATCGAATGCGACCGCAAGCCGCTCGAGCGATTGCCGGACCTGCAGGACCGTGCCGACCACGCGACGGCCATCGGAGGACACGCTCGGCGACGTGTACTCGCCAACACCGGTCGTCAACCGGTAGTCGCGCCCGCTCACGAGGTCGCGCCACCACAGGCCCAGTTCGACGCTGTCGGGGTTGGCGGCGTAGAAAAGGCCCCGCTGATCGGGACCCGGAAACGGAAAGGCGGCGCGCCGCGCGGTGGACACCACGGGTTCGATTGGCCCGCCTGAGACAGGCACGCGGAAGATCTCGGTCGGCTCGATGTTCAGGCTCTGAAACCCGTAGGTGAAGTAAAGAAACCTGCCTGCAGGGTCCCACCGGATCCAATGGGCGTGGCGCGCCCCCTGGCGCTTGACCACCTCCACCTCGTTCTGGCCGTCCGCGTCGGCGATCATCAAGGCATCGCCCAGCCAGCCCCCCGTCTTCACGTACGCGATGCGTCTTCCGTCGGGCGACCACTGGAGGCCGGAATGGCCCGTCGGCAACGCCCGGCGGGGCGCGCCGCCGAGCGGCGCGGGTATCACCCACGTTGCGCCGAGCTGCAGGGGCGCCTGCGCCTGAAATGCGATCTGCGCGCCATCCGGCGACACGGCAAGGCCGCCGATGTGGTCCGACGACTGCACGACGACGTCGGTGGACGCCGTGAGATTGACCGGGTCGCCGCCAGCGATGAACTTGACCCACACGTCGGCTGGGCCGCGCGCGTTCGACAGGTAGGCGACCCACTTGCCGTCCGGCGAGATGACCGGCCCGAATTCGTGCGCCGCGGACGCTACCAGGCGGACCATCCGATCGAAGGCAGGCGCCCCGGGTGGCTGCGGTCGCTGACCCACGAACAGGCCGACGCCCACGCCCGCAGCCAGCCCGACGGCGAGCATCGGCAGCGCCAGCCGCCACGCCCGGCGCGATTGGCCCCCGGTGACTGGCAAGGCTGCCGCCTCGGCGCCCGCCGGCTCGGCCAGGGCGTCGTCGATTTCCATCCGCGCGTCGGCGATGTCGCGAAGCCGACGCTTGACGTCCTTCTGGAGGCAGCGGCGAAGCAGGCGACGGACGCTGCCCGGGGTGGACGCGGGGACCACCGACAGGTCGGGCTCGCGCTGGAGAATCGCGACGATCGTGTCCGAGACCGACTCGCCCGCGAAGGCCGTCTTCCCGGTCAGCATCTCGTAGAGCACACACCCGAACGCCCAGATGTCCGCACGCGTGTCGACCGCCTTGCCCCGCGCCTGCTCGGGGCTCATGTAGGCGGCCGTGCCCAGGATGATCCCCGCTTGCGTCGCGGGACTCGCGATCGTGGGCGAGTTGGCCGGATCGCTCCCCGACACGTCGTCGGCGCCGCCCGCCAACGCCTTCGCCAGCCCGAAGTCGAGCACCTTGACGACATCGTCAGGCGTGATCTTGATGTTGGCGGGCTTGAGGTCGCGGTGGACGATGCCGCGCTCGTGGGCAACGTCGAGCGCGTCGGCCACCTGGCGCGCGATGCCGAGCGCCGCCACCGGCGGGATCGGCCCGCGCCGGATCCGAGCGGCGAGCGTCTCGCCCTCGACCAGTTCCAGGATCAGCGCGGGCACCGGCCGATCGGTGCCGAGCGACACGTGCTCGAGCCCGTAGATCGCGCCGATGCCCGGGTGATTGAGCGCCGCCAGCGTGCGGGCCTCGCGCTCGAAGCGCGCCAGGCGTTCCGGGTCGGCCACAGAGGGGGTCGACAGCACCTTCACCGCCACGTCGCGCCCCAGCCGGGCGTCGCGCGCGCGGTAGACCTCCCCCATCCCGCCCGCGCCGATGGCGGCGACGATCTCATACGGACCGAGGCAAGTGCCGGCCCGAAGCCGCATAGGGATTGGCGGCATTATCGCACGACCACCGGCGCCTGCCGGACGAAGCAGCGCCCGCGTTCCGGGGGACGTGGTGATCCAGGTGACGGGGCACGAGACGCGGAACGAGTTCGAACGATACAATTCCTCGTGGGCATCCTGACATGACCGACGCCTCCATTCGCGTCCGCTTCGCGCCGTCGCCCACCGGATACCTCCACGTCGGTGGCGCACGGACCGCGCTGTTCAACTGGCTGTTTGCCCGCCGGCACGGGGGTGTCTTCGTGCTGCGCATCGAGGACACCGACGTCGAGCGCTCATCCGAGGAGATGGTGTCGGGCATTCTCGACGGGCTGCGCTGGCTGGGGATCGACTGGGACGAGGGCCCCGAGGTGGGCGGTCCGCACGGCCCCTACTTCCAGTCGAAGCGGCTCGAGCGGTACCGCGCCGCGGCCGAGCGGCTGGTCGGCGAAGAGCACGCGTACTACTGCTACTGCAATCCCGACGAACTGAAGGCCAAGCGAGAGGCGGCCGAGGGTGGCGAGGGCTGGCGATACGATCGCACCTGCCTCGCGCTGACGCCCGAGGAAGTCGCCGCCCGCGAGGGCGCCAGGCTGCCGCGCGCGATCCGGGTGCGCGTGCCGGAGGGCGCGACATCGTTCACGGACCTCGTCCGGGGCGAGATCACGATCGACCACGCCCACATGGAGGACTTCGTCATCCTCCGCTCCGACGGGCACCCGACGTACCACCTGTCAGTGGTCGTCGACGACATCGACATGCGGATCACGCACGTCGTGCGCGGCGAGGATCACATCTCGAACACCCCGAAACAGGTGCTCCTGTACAACGCCCTGGATCACCCGCTGCCGGCCTTCGCCCACGTGCCCCTGATCCTCGGGCCCGACAAGAGGCGGCTGAGCAAGCGCCACGGCGCCACGTCGGTCACCGAGTACCAGAGGCAGGGCTACCTTCCCGAAGCGATGGTCAACTTCCTGGCGCTGCTCGGCTGGTCGCCCGGGGACGATCGCGAGCTCTTCACGCGCGACGAGTTGGTGGCTGCCTTCGGGCTCGAAGGCATCAGCGGCGGCAACGCGGTTTTCAATCCAGACAAGCTCGAGTGGTTCAACAACCAGCACATCATGCGCATGGCCACCGACGAACTGGCGGGCCGGCTCGAGCCGCTGGTGCGCGAAGCCGGGCTCTGGCACGACGACCTGCGCGACACGCAGCGGGCCTGGTGGCTCTCGCTGGTGGATCTGCTGAAGCCCAGGCTCAAGCGCCTGCCCGACGTGGTGGAGCAGGCCAGACCCTTCCTCTCCGACGTCCTGGCCTACGATGAGGCCGCCGTGCACAAGTACCTGACGCCTCAGATGGCCGGGCCGCTGGCCGAGCTCGCCGCGACGCTCGCCGCGACGACCCCCTTCGACGCGGCGACGCTCGAGCCGGTGATTCGCGGGTTCGCCGAGGCACGCGCCTTGAAGGCGGCCACGCTCATCCACGCCACGCGAGTCGCCGTGACGGGCAAGGCTGCCAGTCCGGGAATGTTCGATACCCTGGCGTTGCTCGGGCGCGAGCGCTCCGTGGCGCGCGTCCGCCGTGGCGCCGCGATGGCGGCTGCCAGCGTCCCGCGGCAGACATGACATCGCGACCGAGCATGCACCGCGTCCTTCGCAGACGAATCGTCGCCGCCCTGGCGGTTGCCCTGACTGCGGCGGTAGCCCCGGTCGCCAGCCAGGCGCCAATCGAAACCGCGCCGTTTGACGAGCATCTGTTCACGGGACTCTCCTGGCGAAACCTCGGTCCTTACAGGGCCGGGGCCTGGATCTCCGACATCGCCGTGCCCGACGCGCCAGCCGAGGCGCACCTCTACACGATCTACGTCGCATCGCGCAACGGCGGCGTGTGGAAGACCACCAACAACGGCACGACGTTCCAGCCCATCTTCGACCAGCACGAGGTGCTCTCCATTGGCGCCATCGCCCTGGCGCCGTCCCGGCCGGACACGCTATGGGTCGGCACCGGCGAGGCCTCGAACGCCAGGAGCAGCTACCCGGGCAGCGGGATCTACCGCTCAGACGATGGCGGCAAGACATGGCGTCACGCAGGGCTCACCGACACGCGCCACATCGCACGCATCGTCGTGCATCCCACGGATCCGAACGTCGTGTACGTGGCGGCCATGGGCCACCTCTGGACCCCCAATACCGAACGCGGCGTGTTCAAGACCACCGATGGCGGAGCCACCTGGACGAAGGTGCTCTACGTGGACGACCGCACCGGGGCGATCGACCTCGTCCTCGACCGAACGAATCCCGACGTGCTCCTGGCTGCGATGTACCAGCGCACCCGTCGGCCCTGGACATTCGACGATGGGGGCCCAGGCAGCGGAATCCACAGGACGACAAACGGCGGCCGTACGTGGACCCGCATCGACAACGGGCTGCCGACCGGCCGTATTGGGCGCATCGGGCTCGCCATGCATCACCGCGACCCCCGCGTGGTGTACGTAATTGTCGATAATCGAAACCAACGGCCGGCGACCGAGGAGGAGGGCAGGCGCGACCGCGAGCGAAGCCTGGATCCGCAGCCGCGGACGGTCGGTGGCGCCCTCTATCGGAGCGACGACGGAGGCGTGTCGTGGCGTCGGGCGAGTGCCGAGAACGTCGACCTCGCAGCCAAGGCCGGCTACTCGTTTGCCCAGGTGCGCGTCGACCCGATGAACGACCAGCGCGTCTACGTCACGGGCGAGACCCTCGCCAGCACCGAAGATGGCGGCACGACGTGGGCGGACGTCGAGTGGCCGGCGAAGAAGCGGTTTGCCAAGGCCTTCGGCGATGTGCGGTCACTGTGGGTCGATCCCGCGAACCCGGACCGGATCATCCTCGGGTCGGACGGCGGCATCTGCATCTCGTACGATGGCGGCCCGACCTGTGACTTCCACGACAACCTGCCGCTCGGCGAGGTATATGCCATCGGGGTGGACATGGACGACCCGTATCGCGTCTACGCGGGGCTGCAGGACCACGAGATGTGGAGGGGGCCCGTCAACGCCTGGTGGGGCAAGGTCGGTCTCGAGGACTGGATCACGGTCGGTGCCGGCGACGGCATGTACACCCAGGTGGATTCAACCGACAGCCGCTGGCTCTACACCACGTCGCAGTTTGGCGACCATCGTCGTGTGGACCAGGCGGCCCGGCTGCGCACCCGGATCGCACCCACACGCCCGAAGGAGGCGCCCGCGCTGCGCTTCAACTGGACCGCGCCCATTCGGCTGTCGCCACACGATCCCCGAACGGTATACGCAGGGGCGCAGGTGCTGCTGCGCTCGCGCGATCGCGGCGACTCGTGGGACGAGATCAGCCCGGACCTGACCACCAACGACGCCGAGCGAATCGCCCAGACCGGCCCGGCGATCCGCTTCTGCACCATCACGACCATCGACGAAAGCCCCGTGAGGCCGGGCCTCATCTGGCTGGGAACCGACGATGGCAAGGTGCAGGTCACGCGCGACAGCGGCGGGAGCTGGACCGACCTGACCGCGGCCGTCGCAGCTGCGGGCGGACCAGAGGGCGCGTGGGTCACCCGCGTATTCGCGTCACCGCACGATGCGGACACGGCGTACGTGGCAAAATCGGCGCTCCGAGACGACGACCTCAGGCCGTTCCTGTTCAAGACGAGCGATGCCGGCAGGACCTGGGTGGCGATCACCAGAGG
>JAFNAJ010000059.1 GCA_017860085.1 Acidobacteriota bacterium
TTGAACATCCATCGCGCGTCGCTGAAGGCCATGCGCGAGGCCGTCGCGACGCTCACGCCTCTTCCCGATTTCGTCCTCGTCGACGGATTCCTCATCCCCGATCTGCCGATGGCTCAGCGGGCCATCGTCGGTGGCGACCGGCGGTCGGCCGCGATTGCCGCTGCATCGATCGTGGCCAAGGTCACGCGGGACCGGCTGATGGACGAGCTGCACGCGCGCGACCCCCGCTACGGGTTCGACCGGCACAAGGGGTACGCGACCGCCGAGCACGTGAGCGCCGTGGCGCAGTTCGGCTGCTCGGCCGCGCATCGCCGGTCGTTCAGGCAGCCGACGCTGTTTGATACGATCGGGGCGATCGGGTGATCGCTCGGCGGCGGAGGGCAACATTCATCCCCTGACTCGACTCCTGCTGTTTGCCTACTTCCTCGAGTCGGGGCTCGTCCTGCTCATCGCGCCGTGGTCGGCGTTCTGGGAACGCAACTTCTTCGTCGAGAGGCTGCCGGGGCTCGGTACCATCATGACGAACCACTTCGTTCGCGGGGCGGTGTCGGGCATCGGTGCCGTGTGCCTCGGGGCCGCGTTCGCAGAACTGGCAGGCATGGTTGGCCGGAGACGGCTGGCCAACGGTGCAGAGCGTGGCCTGGGGCTGCGGTAGCGGGCAGGCCCGTTTTGCGACTTTCAGAGTAGAGTAGTCGCCGATGTCGACGGTCTTGCCGAGAGGGAACGCAGAGCGCACAGGATTGGGCGCACGGTTGCGCGAGGCGCGTGAGCACCGGAATCTCACGCTGCAGGCTCTGGCCGAGCGCACGAAGATCCCTGCGGCGAACCTCGACGCGATCGAGACCGAGCAGGTTCACAAGCTGCCAGGAGGCATCTTCGCCCGCTCGTTCGTGCGGGCGTACGCGCGGGAGGTAGGCCTCGACCCTGAGGAGGCCGTGCGCGATTTCCTGCGGGCGCACCCGGAGCACGCGCCGCCGGACGCCCAGGACGTTCACGACCAGGAGCCCATCGAGCCGACGGGATCCGGGTCGGCGGGACGCCTCGTGGTCGTGATCGTCGCGTTTGCCGTGCTGGTCGTGGCCGGTTTCGTCGGCTATCGCTGGCTCGAGGGTCGCGACCCGACGTTCTCTTTCTGGTCGCAGGCGACCTCGCCTGACGCGTCGGTGACGTCTCGACCGCCAGCCGAGGCAGAGTCCTCTCAACCGTCCGCTCGCGTGGCTGACCAGGGCCTCGAGACGGGCGATATCGCGAACGTTCCAGCGCCCTCCTCGACCGTCGTGCCTCCTGACGCGAACGCCGGGGCGCCGACGACACGTGCAGAGCCCGCAGTCGAGCCGCAGGCGCCGCCCGTCCCGACGCCGAGTGAGCCGGTGCCCGTCGTGCCAACCAGCGGGATTCGCCTCGAGATTCACCCCAGCGCGCCATGCTGGGTGCGCGTCAGTGCCGACGGCCGCGTTCGCATCGAACGGCTCGTGCAACCGGGTGAACGCCCCGTGGTGGTGGCCGCCGAAGGCATCCAGTTGCAGGTGGGCGATGCCGGCGCGTTCGACTACACGATCAACGGGCAGCGCGGGAGGCCGCTGGGGCCAGCCGGGCGCGTCGTCCGCGTGGAGATCGCGCGCGACACGGTGACAGACTTCGTGGCACGCTGAAACGGCGTCGCCGGCTTCACATGGACATCGGGCACCGGACGCCACTCGTGGATGCGTTCCGCAGGGGAGACGTCGCCCGTGACGTGCGGCTGTCGGCGGCGCGCGGCGCGCTGGCACCCCGCGCGTCGGAGCAACTGGCGCTGCTCGTGCTGCTGTGCCGCGACGATGACCACGAGGTGGCCGGGGCCGCGCGGGCGACCTTGGGCCGGATTGCGCCCGAGCGCCTGCGGGCCACGGCACAGGCGCCGGACACGCCCTCCGACATCCGCGAGTTCCTGCAGGCCACCGGTCTCCTGGGATCCGGCGGGACCGGGACGTCGCCCGATGACCACCCGTTGTACGAGGACGAATCGGAGCCACTTCCCGACATTGCGCTCGACGAAGGGCAGTCCGCCGAGCCACCGGCCCACGAAGACGCCACGCACGCCCGGCGGCCGCGCCCCGTGCAGCTGTCGACCCTTCCGGTGATCGACCGGCTGAGAATCGCGATGCGGGGCACGAGAGAGCAACGCGCCGTGCTGATCCGCGATCCGAACAAGCTCGTGGCGATGGCGGTCTTGAGCAGCCCCAGGCTCTCGGAGAACGAAGTGGAGGGGTTCGCGCGGATGCCCGTCGTGGCGGAGGACGTGCTGCGTGTCATCGCCTCGAACCGCGCCTGGATGAGGAACTACACGATTCTCGTGGGGCTCGCCCGCAACCCCAAGACGCCGCCCGCGGTCGCGCTGCCCCTGGTCCCTCGCCTGAACGAGCGGGATCTCCGCGCGCTGTCGATGGACCGGAACGTTCCTGAAGGGCTCCGCATCACCGCGCGCAAGCTCGTGGTCGCCGCCGAGTCGCGCCGCAAATAGGCGCGGACGGGCGGCGCCGGCGCCCGGGTCAGCGGCCGTGGCGTCGGCGTCGCTGCGCGGGGGGGGCCGCGCCGCGGTCGAGTCGGACCTTGCCCGCCGCCACCCACTCCGATCGCATCTGCGACAGGCCGTCCATGAAGACCGCGGCCCGCTCGCGCTCCTCCTCGGAGGCCATGCCTTTCAGCAACTCGACCGCCCGCGCCAGGTCACGCCGGATGGTCTCCGGCGTCGCCTTGAAGTAGATCGTCTTGATCTCCCCGAGGGGATCCATGGGTTACCTCCGCGACGCAATTCGCGCGTCGCTTGTCCGGTGGCGCCGCAGACGGGCGCGGAACTCTCCGAACGGCCGCGTGTTGAGCACGTCCGGTGCTTCGAGCCAGGCCCGCCTGGCCACGGCGATGCCCCAGCGCACCAGGTCGAGCCCCCGATGCGAGTGGGCGTCGGTGGAGATGACGATGGGCACGCCGCGATCGCGGGCGAGGCGCGCCTGGACATCGCTGAGGTCGAGACGGTCGGGCTGGCTGTTGATCTCGAGGGCGACGCCCGCGTCAGCCGCCGCCTGGATGACGCGTTCGACGTCGAGCCGGTACGGATCGCGCCGCAACAGGAGCCGGCCAGTCGGGTGCCCGAGGACATCGACCCAGGGGTTGTCGAGCGCCGCGAGCACACGGTCGGTCATCTGCGCTTCGTCCTGGTTGAAGCCGGAGTGGACCGACGCGATCACCAGGTCGAGCTGGGCCAGGCAGTCGTCGGCGAGATCGAGGCTGCCATCGGGCCTGATGTCGCACTCGATCCCGGCGAGCACCGTGACGTGCTCGAGCCGACGGCCAACCTCGCGAATGGCCTTTGCGTGGGCCAGCGCGCGGCGCTCGTCGAGGCCGTTGGCCATCGCGAGGGCCTTGCTGTGGTCGGTGATGGCGAGGTACTCGTAGCCCAGCGCCTCGGCGGCACGGGCCATGGTCTCGATGTCGTCGTGCCCGTCGGTCGCCGTCGTGTGCATGTGGACGTCGCCCCGCAGGTCGCCGCGATCGATGAGCGCCGGAAGGCGCCGCTCGCCGGCCGCCTCGATCTCGCCCCGGTGCTCGCGCAACTCGGGCGGCACGAACGGCAGGTCGAGCGCCGCGTAGATCTCCTGCTCGGTCGCCCCGGCCACGCGCGTCCCGTCGTCCACCGTGAACAGGCCGTACTCGTTGAGCTTGAGGCCTCGCTGCAGGGCACGGTCGCGCAACGCGATGTTGTGGGCCTTCGACCCGGTGAAGTACTGCAACGCGGCACCGAGGCTCTCGGGCGGGACGAGCCGAAGGTCGGCCTGGTAGCCGTCATCGAGGAGGACGCTCGACTTGGTGTCGCCACGCCCGAGGACGCGAGCGATGGCCGGCGCGCTCGTGAACCAGTCCATGATCTCCGGCGGAGCGCCGGCGGCAAGGATGTCGATGTCACCGCACGTCTCGCTGCCTCGACGCAGGCTGCCCACGGGCTCGATGGTGGCATGCGGTGCCCGCGCGCGCAGGTGCTCGACCAGGGTCGAGGCCACCCGGTGGGTGTCGGCAAGCAGGTGCCGACCCGAGAAGCGTCGGCGCTCGTCGAGCGCCTTGAGAATGAGTTCCTCCTTCTTGGCGCCCATCCCCTTGATCGCGCGCAGACGGCCGGTGCTGGCCGCCGACTCCAACTCGTCGAGGGTCGAGATGCCGAGCGTTCGATAGAGGAGGGCCACCGTCTTCGGGCCGACGCCCTGGAGCTTCAAGAGGTCGAGGATCGACGGCGGGAACTCCTCGAGCAGCGTGCGGTGGTACGCGAGGCCACCGGTGTCGGCGAGTTCGCGGATTTTCGCGGCGAGATCCTTGCCGATGCCGGGAAGCTCGTGCAGGCGGTCGGCCGGCAGGTCGGCCACGCGCTCGGGGCAGTCAGCCACCGAGTCGGCCGCCGCGCGATAGGCGCGGATGCGGAAGGCGTTCTCGCCCTTGATCTCGAGCAGGTCCGCGATCTCCTGGAAGACCCGGGCGATGGCGGCGTTCTCCATGGGGCTCGCCCTACGCGGTCGGGTGTTCGGTGACGCGAAGGCCCTCGGTCTCGATGTGAAAGTCGATGACGCGCGCGCCACTCGCGGCGAGGGCCGAGCGGATGCTGGCGTTGCGGTCAGGGTCGCCGAAGCAGATGAGACAGCCGCCTCCGCCCGCCCCGCACACCTTGCCGGCCACGGCCCCCGCCTGGCGGGCCGACGCGATGAGCGCGTCGATCTCCGGCGTGGTGACCCCGGGGGCGAGACGCTTACGGTTATCCCACTCCTCGGCCAGCAGCCGGCCCACCAGCGGCCAGTCGCATGACGAGAGCGCGGTGCGCATGTCGCGCGCCACGTCGCGAATGCGCTCGAAGTGCTCGAAGACCTCGCGGTCGCCGTCGATGTGGCGCTTGGTGACTTCCCAGTTGTTGATCCCCGAGTTCCGCGAGGCCCCCGTGTAGGCGAGCACGATGCGGCGCTCGAGTTCGGTGGGATCGAGATCGAGCGGCACGCGCCTGATGCCGTCCACCCGCAGCTCGACCGCGGAGATTCCGCCATGAAGCGCCGGCCGATAGTCCTGCACGCCGGTTGGCACGTCGATCGCCTGCGCCTCAACGTTCATCGCAATCTGCAGGAGCTCCGCATCGGACAACGGCGCGCCCGACCAGCGGGCGAGGGCGCCGCACACGGCGATGTTCAGGGCGGACGACCCCGCGATGCCCGCGCCGACCGGCGACTCCGATCGGGTGATCATCTCGAGGCCATCGGCCTCGAAGAAGTGCAGGATGCGCCCGAGCAGCTTGAGCTCCGTCGTGTCGCCGAGCTCAGACCAGTGGCGTGCCTCGACCTGGCGACCCGTGTCCTCGCTGCGAATCAGCAGCCCCGGGGTGGAACGTGTGCGAATCGTGCAGTGCGCCCTGAGGCTGATCGCGACGTTGAGCGTCTGCGCGTCGCGGTGAAAGAGGTAAAGGGGCCAGATGTCGAGCGTCCCGCCAGCGAGGTCGATCCGGGTGGGAGCCGAGGAATCAATGCGCACGTCAGCCATTATAATGAATGGCTCATGTCGATTCGTGAACTCCGACGTCACGTGGGCCAGCTGCTGATCGCCGGGTTCGACGGCGTGTCGGCCCCCGTGGAGTTGCGCGCCATCGCGCGCGAGTTCGACCTCGGCGGCGCCATCTTCTTCGCGCGCAACGTCGAGTCGCCCGATCAGGTGGCCGAGGCCTCGTACGAGTTGAGGATGCTCGGACGGGACGAGCCAGCCTGGGTGGCGATCGATCAGGAGGGCGGGCGCGTCGCAAGGCTCCGTGCTCCGTTCACCGAGTGGCCCCCGATGGCCGCGCTCGGGCGAGCCGACGACGAGGCGCTCGTCAGGCGTTTCGCGGCCGCGCTGGGCGCGGAGCTGGCAGCCGTGGGTGTGACGCTCGACTTTGCGCCGGTGCTCGACGTGCACACCAACCCGCGCAACCCCGTGATCGGCGACCGCGCGCTGGGAGACGATGCGACGCGGGTGGGCCGGCTCGGTCGCATCATCATCGAGACCCTGCAGGGAGCCGGGATTGCCGCGTGCGGGAAGCACTTTCCCGGGCACGGTGACACTGCGCAGGATTCCCACGTCGACCTGCCCCTGGTCGAACACGCGCCCGATCGGCTGCGGGCGGTGGAGTTCGTGCCGTTTCGCAGCGCGATCGAGGCACGCGTGGCCACGATCATGACGGCGCACGTGCTCGTCCCGGCCCTGGATGCGGAGCGCCCGGCCTCGCTCTCGCCCGCCATCATCGACGGCTTGTTGCGCCGCGAGCTGGGCTACGAAGGGGTGATCCTGAGCGACGACCTCGAGATGCGCGCGGTGAGCGACCGGTACTCGGTGGCCGACGCCGCCGTGGGGGCCGTGGCCGCCGGCTGCGACGCGTTTCTCGTGTGCAGCGGCAACCACGACCGCCAGGTGGCGGCACTCGAAGGCATCGTGCGCGCGACGGAGGACGGCCGCCTCGCGCTTGCCCGCGTGGAGGATGCCCTTCGCCGGTGTCGCCAGGCCAAGGAGCGATTCCTGGCTGGTGAGGCCCGTCGGCCGCTTGGGCGCCAGGCCCTCGCCGAGCGGATTGGTCGCCCCGACCACCAGGCCATCGCCGACGAGATGCGGCAGTTCGCCTGATGTTGAAGCCGCGCGCCCTTCGGCCCGGCGACCGGATCGCGGTGATCGCCCCCGCGAGCCCGTTCAGGGCCGAGGACTTCTACGCGGGTCTGGCCGAACTGCGCGCGCTCGGGTTCGAGCCCCATTACGACGAGCGGGTGTTCGAGCGGTCGGGGTTCCTGGCGGGCACGGCCGCGCTGAGAGCGGCCGCGGCGCGCGACGCGCTGCACGACCCGTCGGTGGCGGCCATCATCGCTGTTCGTGGTGGCTACGGCAGCGTGGAGATGCTGCCGCTGCTCGATCCGCGTGAGATCAGCGAGGCGCGGAAGCCGATCATCGGCTACAGCGACGTGACGTCGTTGCTCACTTTTGTGACCCAGCAGTGCGGGCTCGTGGCCTTTCACGGTCCCTCGGTGGCCGGGAGGCTGGGGCGCGGCCAGGCGGGGTACGACCGACGGTCGTTTCTAGCGGCCCTCTGCGAGGCCTCGCCACTGGGCCCGCTGAGTTCGCCCTGCACCGAGACGCTTCGAGCGGGCACCGCCGCGGGCCTGCTGTTCGGCGGCACCCTGACGCAGCTGGTGGCATCCCTGGGGACGCCGTTTGCCTTCGATCCTCCGCCTGGCCACGTGCTGCTGCTCGACGAGGTGAACGAGCGGCCGTACCGACTGCACCGGATGCTGACACAGCTTCGCCTGGCCGGCATTCTTGGGCGAGCCGCCGCCATTGTCTTTGGAGAGATGCCCGGCTGTGACGAGCCGGGCGGGCGGCCGACGGCGCGCGAGGCGGTGCTCGATGCCCTGGCGACGTTCGAGGGGGCCGTGCTCGTCGGGTTCTCGACCGGGCACACCGCGCACCCGGCGCTGACGGTTCCGCTGGGCGTGACCACGCGCGTCGAGGCGACGGCCGATGCGGCGAGGGTCGTCGTGGAGGAGCCGGCGGTCGACGCGGCCTGAGAGAGACGAAGCGATGAAGAACGTGCACCTCATCGGCGTGTGCGGCACCGCGATGGCGACGCTGGCCGCCATGCTCAAGCGCCGCGGGTATAAGGTGGCCGGGTCGGACCAGAACATGTATCCACCCATGAGCGACCTGCTCGTGGCCGAGGGGATTCGCACCTTCGAGGGGTTTGCCCCCGAACACATCACCTCCGACCTCGACCTGGTCATCGTCGGCAACGCGATCTCGCGGGGCAACCCGGAGCTCGAGGAAGTGCTCGACCGGAAGATCCGGTACTGCTCGCTGCCCGAGATGGTGCGTGACGAGTTCCTGTGGGGCGCCCGGTCGATCGTGATTGCCGGGACCCATGGCAAGACCACCACGACGTCTCTCGCCGCGTGGTTGCTCGTCGACGGCGGAGCCGACCCGAGCGCGCTCATCGGGGGAGTGGCCGCCAACTTCGACGCCAGCTTCCGTCTCGGGTCTGGGCGCGACTTCGTGATCGAGGGCGACGAGTACGACAGCGCGTTCTTCGACAAGACCGCGAAGTTCCTGAAGTACCTGCCCGACATCGCCGTCGTCGCCAACGTCGAATTCGACCATGCCGACATCTACCCCGACCTCGCCGCGGTGCTGCTGGCATTTCGCCGATTCGTCAACCTCGTGCCTCGTTCGGGCCTGCTGGTCCTTGGCGCAGACAGCGATCAGGCGATGTCACTCAAGGCCGGAGCGCGGTGCCGGGTCGAGACGTTCGGGCTGTCGGACGGCGCCGACTGGCAGGGGTGCGACCTTGCGGTGACGAGCACGGGCACCGCGTTCCGACTGCGCAAGAATGGGCGGCTGGCCGGCGAGTTCGAGGTGCCGTTGCTCGGGGCTCACAATGTGCGCAACGCCCTGGCGGCGATGGCCGTGGCGACGGCTGCCGGTGTCTCCCTGGACAGGCTGCGACCGGCGCTTCGCCGATTCCAGGGCGTGAAGCGTCGACTGGAATTTCGGGGTGCCGGCCGAGGGGTGCTGGTGTACGACGACTTCGCACACCACCCGACCGCCATCGCCGAGACGCTGGGCGCGCTCAGGCTCGGCAATCCCAAGGGGCGGATCTGGGCCATCTTCGAGCCGCGGTCGGCCACGTCATGCCTCAAGGTCTTCCACCGCGAGTTCGTCGAGGCATTCTCGCCGGCCGACGAGACCATCATCGCCGCCGTGTTTCGAAGCCAGATTCCCGAGGAGCGGCGTCTCTCGCCTGAAGAGGTCGTGGCCGATCTGCGCCGCGCCGGCCGACAAGCCCGCTACGTCCCCGGCGTGCCGGAGATCGTCGAAGTCGTGGTCCGAGAGGCGCGAGCGGGCGACGTGGTGGTGATCATGTCGAATGGCGGCTTCGACCGCATCCACGACAAACTGCTCGACGCGCTCAACGACTGAACTCAGAAGGTCCTCAGGCAGAACCTGCTCCAGGGTAGAGCCCTGGAACGCCAGGCGTCAGAACCGCTCGATGACGTCCGCGCCCCTTGGCATCCTGAAGGCGAACGTGCTGTCGGGCGGGTTCGTGTTCTCCTTGAGGTTGCTGAAGGCAAACGTCGACGTGCCACCCTGCGGGTCGCCGACAACCAGCATGCGGAAGGCGAGGCTCCGCTCGTCGACGACCACGGTCAGCCAGTCGTAGTCGCGCTCCGACTGCTTCGGTGACAGTCGCACGGCGACGGTGCCAGGAGGCGCATCGCCAACCGTGGTGTGGGTTGCCGTGAAATCGCGAGCCAAATCACCCTTGCCCACGAGAAAGAGCACTGCCGTCGTGGCCTGATCGGCGTCTGGGACACGGCTGACGATCACCTGCCGGTCGGCCGGCACGTAGTAGTACATGCGGCTGCCATCGGAGACGAACAGCTTGTCTTCGGGCTCCTTGTACTGCCAGCGCATCCGGCCCGGCTTCTTGATCACCACGGTGCCGCGCTCGGTTGCACGTGTTCTCAGCACGCCGCCGACGTAGGTCTGCACGAAGTCGGCGGAGAAGTCGCGCGTGGCGGCGTACCGCGCCTGGATGCGCGCGGCGAGTTCCTGTGGCGCGAGCGCAGACGGTGTCTGGCTGTCGGCAAGCAGGCACGCGGTTGCTGCGCAGAGCAGCGCGACGACGCAACAAACCGAGGGGCGCAGGCGACTCAACGGATGACTACCGCCTCGAATCGTACCACAGCGACTCAGGCCGGCCCGCCCCGCTTGCGGGCGAAGAACCCGAGGACCTCAGACACCGGTCGCGTGTTCAGCACGTGGCGCGCCTCGAGGCCTCCGCGGCGGGCGGTGCCCACACCGAAGACCATCTGCCGGCCCAGCCGTGCGGCGTTGTGGCAGTCGCTGTCGACTGACAGCATCACGCCCGCGGCGGCGGCGCGCCGCGCCATGTGACCGTCGAGGTCGAGGTGGGCGGGCGCCCCATCGATTTCGAGCACGGTGCCCGTCTCGACCGCCACGGCAAACAGCGTGTCGTAGTCGAGCGGGTAGCCCGCGTGGCGGCCAACGAGCCTGTTGGCCGGGTGCGTGACGACGTGCACCAGCGGATGACGCATCGCTGAGAGGTAGCGTTG
>JAFNAJ010000428.1 GCA_017860085.1 Acidobacteriota bacterium
TTCACGCGCTGGAACATCCACAGCATGTAGACCGCGGACAGGATCACGCCGAGCGCCGCGACGGCGGCGAACCCGCGGTGCCACCGGAACGCCCCGAGCAGGATCAGGAACTCGCCGACGAAGCCGTTGAGGCCCGGCAGGCCCACCGACGACAGCGTGATGATCATGAACACGGCAACGAACCGCGGCATGACGCCCTTCAGCCCGCCGAACTCGGCGATCAGCCTCGTGTGGCGCCGATCCGACAGCATCCCCACGATCAGGAACAGCGCGCCCGTGCTCACGCCGTGAGCCAGCATCTGGTACACGGCCCCTTGGAGCCCCTGCACGTTGAGCGCGGCGATGCCGAGGACGACGAACCCCAGGTGGCTCACGCTCGAGTACGCCACGAGCTTCTTGAGGTCCGGCTGCACCATCGCAACCAGCGCGCCGTAGACGATGCCGATGACGGCCAGCACCGCGAGGTACGGGGCGAAGGCGGCCGCCGCGTGCGGGAACAGCGGGAACGAGAACCGCACCAGGCCGTACGTCCCCATCTTGAGGAGGACGCCTGCGAGGATCACCGACCCTGCCGTCGGCGCCTCCACGTGCGCGTCCGGCAGCCAGGTATGGAACGGGAACAGCGGCACCTTGATGGCGAACGCCAGCGTGAAGGCGAGAAAGAACCAGAACTCGAGGTGCGGCGGGAGCTGCAGCTGGGCGAGCTTCAGCAGATCGAAGCTGTACGCGCCGTTCGTCGCGTACTCGACGTACGCCATCCCGATGATCGCGATGAGCATCAGGACGCCGCCCGCCATGGTGAACAGGATGAACTTGACCGCCGCATACACCCGCCGCTCGTACCCCCAGATCCCGATGAGGAAGTACATCGGGATCAGCATGGCGTCCCAGAAGATGTAGAAGAGGAAGAGGTCGAGCGACACGAACACGCCGAGCATCCCGCTCTCGAGCGCGAGCAGGAACAGCGAGAACTCCTTGACCTTGCGCGTCACCGATCCCCACGACGACAGGAGCGCGATCGGCGTCAGGAAGCCGGTGAGCACGAGCAGGAAGAGGCTGATGCCGTCGACGCCGACCGCGTACTGGATCCCGAACGCCGGAATCCAGTCGCGCCGCTCGACGAACTGGAAGTCGGCCTGGGCGGGATCGAACAGCGCCCAGACTGCAAGCGTCGCCGCAAACGTGGCGAGCGACACCGCAAGCGCGAACCAGCGGACGGCGGCGTCACGCCGGCCGTCGCGGTTCTTCACGAAGGCGAGGCTCAGCGCCCCGGCGAGCGGCAGGAACACCACCACGCTGAGGAGGGGAACGTTCACCGCCACAGGTAGTACCCCAGAATCAGAAGTGCGCCGCCCAGCACGCCGGCCGCATACGCGCGCAGGGATCCGGTCTGGAGGCGCCTGATCGCGCGGCTCGCGACGCCGACCGTCGAGCCGACGCCGTTGACCGCGCCGTCGACGAGGCCGGCGTCAACGCCCCGCCACAGCACCTCAGTCGAGAGGCGCTTGACCGGCCGGACCACCGCCTTGTCGTAGATCTCGTCGACGTAGTACTTGTTCAGCAGCAGCCGGTGGACTCCGGCGAAGCGCGCGGCGAGCGCCGCGGCGGCCTGTCGCCGCGACTGGAAGAAGTAGAAGGCCACGCCGATGGCCAGCACGGCGACGCCGGAGGACACCGCCATCAGCGCGATCTCGGTCTGCGCATCGTGTTCACCGGCCGCGGCAGCCTCGTCGCCGTGGGCGCCGGCAGCCGCAGCGTCGTGCACGGTGAAGCTCGGCTCGAGGAACGCCTCAATCCGGTTCTGGCCGCCCAGCACGGCCGGCACGCCGACGTAGCCGGCGAGCACGCTCCCGGCTGCGAGCAGCACGAGCGGGATTGCCATGGCCCGCGGCGCGTCGTGCAGGTGCCCCCCGGAACTCCCGTGACCGGCCGGATGCGCGAAACCGGCGCTGCCGTGCGCGTCGGGCGCGCCGGCGGCAGCCGCGCGCTCTCCGTGAAACGCGACGAAGACCAGCCGGAACATGTAGATGCCGGTCATGAGCGACGCCGCCACGCCGATCGCCCACATCCAGGGGTGGCCGGTTGCGAACGTGCGGTACAGAATCTCGTCCTTGCTGAAGAACCCGGCGAGCCCCGGGACGCCGGCGATGGCGAGCGCGCCGATCACGAACGTCCAGTACGTCACGGGCAGCTCGCGCCGCAGCCCGCCCATCCGCCGGATGTCCTGCTCGCCGGCCAGGGCGTGGATCACGGCGCCCGATCCGAGGAAGAGCAGCGCCTTGAAGAACGCGTGCGTGAAGAGATGGAAGATGCCGGCCGCGTACGCCCCCACGCCCATCCCGAGGAACATCAGGCCCAGCTGCGAGACGGTCGAGTACGCCAGCACGCGCTTGATGTCGTTCTGCACGAGGCCGATGGTCGCGGCGAGGACCGCGGTCGCGAGCCCGACCACCGCGACGATGCCGAGGACGAGCGGCGCGTGGCTGTAGAGCACGGCGTTGCGCCCGATCATGTACACCCCGGCCGTCACCATCGTTGCCGCATGGATCAGGGCGGATACCGGCGTCGGCCCCTCCATCGCGTCCGGCAGCCAGACGTACAGCGGGATCTGGGCCGACTTCCCCGTCGCCCCGACGAACAGCAGCAGGGCAGAGAGCGACAGGGTGCCGAACTGCGCCTCCGGCGTCCACGCGGCGGCGGCGGAGGCGAGCTCGCGGAAATCGAGCGTGCCGAACGTCGCGAAGAGCAGGAACATGCCGAGCAGGAACCCGAAATCCCCGACCCGGTTGACGATGAACGCCTTCTTGCCGGCGTCCGCGGCCGTCTTCTTGCGGTACCAGAACCCGATCAGCAGGTAGGAGCACAGGCCGACGCCCTCCCAGCCGACGAACATCACCGGGAAGTTCGCCGCAAGGACCAGCACCAGCATGAAGAACGCGAACAGGTTCAGGTAGGAGAAGTACCGGGCGTGCTCGCCGCCCGTCTCCTCGTGCATGTAGCCGACCGAGTAGACGTGAATCAGGAAGCCGACGCCGGTGACGACCAGGATCATCAGCGCCGACAGGGGGTCGAGGCGGAGCGCCAGCGGCACCATCAGATCGCC
>JAFNAJ010000429.1 GCA_017860085.1 Acidobacteriota bacterium
GCCGGCGGCGTTCGTCGTGCCGGCTCGGTCGAGCGGTCCCGTCACCGTCACCTTGACATCGCCGAGCGGATCGCCCGCCGGGTTGGTCACCTCGACGGCCAGCGCCGGGCGGCCAGCAGTTGACGTTCGTGGGCGCTGCTGTGTGGAGACCGGCGCCTGGGGCGTGCTGGGCGCAGGCTGGGTCGCGGTCTGCCCAGCCGCTGGCTGGGCGGACGCTACGGTCCCGAGGCTGACGGTCAGGACAAACGCAAGGAAACGTGCGACCTGCATGAACGAATCAAACACGCCCAGGTGCCTGCTCGTCAAGACGAGCCGCGACGGGCGCGAGCCTCAGGCGGCGCACGCCACCGCGATCTGCGCGGCGAGCGTCGCGTTCGAACGGAGGAGGGCGAGGTTGGCCTCGAGGCTGGCGCCGCGGGTCACCTCGGCCAGGCACCGCAGGAGGAAGGGGGTCACGGCCTTGCCGCAGACACCTTCGCGATTCGCGAGCCGCGCGCACTCGGTCACCGCGTCGGCAACCGCTGCCGCGTCGAGCGCGTGGTCGTCCGGCACGGGGTTGCAGACGAGCACGGCCGAGGAGATGCCCAGCCCGCGGCGGGCTCGCGCCATGGCCGCCGCCTCCAACGCCGAGTCGGCGCGATGCTCGAGCGCCAGACCCGCATCGCGGGCCAGGAAAAACGGCAGTCGGCTGGTCCGATAGCCAACCACGAGCACGCCAAGTTCCTCGAGACGTTCGAGGGTCGCGGCGGGATCGACGATCGATTTCGGCCCTGAGCAGACGACGAGGCCCGGCAGGCGCGCCAACTCCAGCAGGTCGGCCGACACATCGCCGGTGCCTCGGTGCACGCCACCGATGCCGCCGGTGCACATCACCTCGATGCCCAGTTGTGCCGCCGCCCACAGCGTGGCCGAAACCGTGGTGGCGCCAAGACCACCGCTGGCCAGCACCGCGGGGTAGTCGCGGCGCGCAACCTTGGCCACGGCCACGCCAGGCATCGCCAGATGGTCGAGCTCGGCCATCGACAGACCGGCCCGCACGACGCCGGCATCGATCGCAACCCACGCGGGCGTGGCGCCTTCAGCCCTGACCGCGGCATCGAGTGCGCGGGCAGCTTCGAGGTTGCGTGGCGGGGGCAGGCCCTGGGCGAGCACGCTGGTCTCGAGCGCAACGACCGCGCGCCCCGAGGCGAGCGCGGCGCTCACCTCGTTCGATGGCCGAATCAGGGAGGGAGTCACGCGATCCTCACGCCGAAAGGCCGACGGTCGGCAGCAACCGGGGCTCGAACCGGTGTGTGGTCGCCCGCTCGAACGCGTACGCGAGCGCGATGAGCCTGGCTTCGCTCCAGGCACGACCGAAGAACGACAGGCCAACGGGGAGCCCGAACGCCTGCCCGGCGGGCACGGTGACGTGCGGATAGCCAGACACCGCCGGAAACGTCGAGCTGCCCCCTCCGGTGAAGTGATCGCCGTTGACGAGGTCGATCAGAAAGGCGGGGTCGCCCGTCGGCGCCACCAGCGCGTCGAGCGTGTGCGAGCGCAGCACCTTGTCGATGCCTTCCACCGTCGACATCCGCCTGCACAGCTCGAGGGCATCGCTGTACTCCTTCGTCGTCAGTGGACCCTTCTCCTGGGCCTGCAGAAAGATCTCCTGCCGGAAGTAGGGCATCTCGCGGTCGCGGTTCGATTCGTTGAACGCGATCAGGGCCTCGAGGGTCTTGTGCGGAGCCGCGGACCCGAGCGACGCCAGGTAGCGGTTGAGGCCATCCTTGAACTCGTACAGCAGTACCTGCAACTCGGCGTCGTCGAACTTGCCCTGCGTCTCGAGCTCGACCGGGTCGATCAGCTCGGCACCGAGCTTCTTCATGACCGTGAGAGCCTCTTCCATGACGCGCGCCACGTGCTCGTTGCGGCCGAACATCTTGCGCACGACACCGAGGCGCGCGCCCCTCAATGCATTGGTATCGAGGAAGGTCGTGTAGTCGGCCGGCGCTCTGCCCTCGCCCGGCCGGGTCGCGGGGTCGCGCGCGTCGACGCCGGCGATGGCGGTGAGCAGCGCCGCCGCATCGGCGACCGAACGCGTCATCGGGCCCGCCGTGTCCTGCGTGGCGGAGATGGGAATGATCCCGGAGCGGCTGACGAGACCGACAGTTGGCTTGATGCCGACGAGCCCACAGGCGTTGGCCGGGCACACCACGGAGCCGTCCGTCTCGGTGCCGATGGCAACCGCGCAGAGGTTGGCCGAAACCGCCGCACCCGATCCGGAACTCGATCCGCACGGGTTGCGATCCACCGCGTACGGGTTCCGTGTCTGCCCCCCTCGCCCACTCCACCCGCTCGTGGAGCGCGTGGACCTGAAGTTGGCCCACTCACTGAGGTTGGTCTTCCCGAGGATCACGGCTCCTGCCGCCCTCAGGCGCTCGACGAGGAAGGCGTCGCGCGGCGCGATCGACTGGGCAAGGGCCAGGGATCCGGCTGAGGTCCGCATCCGATCCGCCGTGTCGATGTTGTCCTTGATGAGCACCGGGATGCCGTGCAGCGGCCCACGCGGCCCCTTCTCCTTTCGCTCGCGGTCGAGCGCGTCGGCGATCGCGACAGCGTCAGGGTTGCGTTCGATCACCGCACCGAGGCGCGGGCCTGCGACGTCCACGGCGTCCATCCTGGTCAGATAGGCTTCGGTCAGGGCACGCGCGGTGAGCCGGCCCTCGGTCTGTGCGCGCTGCAGGTCGGCGACGGTCATTTCGGCGTGCGCAAAGGCGGGCACACTCCACGGGATGTCACTGGCGGCCCGCTCACCTGCCGGCGCGGGCCCGCCGGTCGCTGGCTGCTCGCCAGCTGTGGGCTGGTCGCCCCGCGGTGTCGGCGAACCGCAGCCACCGGCAAGCGTTGCGGCGCCGGCCGTCAACGTCACGCTCAGAAAGTCGCGTCGGTGCATTCATGCCCTCCGATTCTTGAGGTTCCAATCCCACGGGTCGCGTGAGTCGCCATCGGCCGTACCCCGTCGGCCATCGGCGCGCGCAGCAAGCGGCCGATCAGGCAAGCCGTTGCATGAGCGCTTCGAAGCGGGCGTGTCCTCTCAGGGGATCGAGGTTGCTGTCGTGTT
>JAFNAJ010000430.1 GCA_017860085.1 Acidobacteriota bacterium
GTGTCGCTGTCGAGCACGATGGTGGTGCTCAAGACGCTTCAGGCCCAGGGGCGGATCGGCACGTTGTCGAGCCGGGTCATGCTCGGCATGCTCGTCGCGCAGGACATCGCGGTCGTGCCGTTGATGATCGTGCTTCCGCGCCTCGCGACGCCCGACGCAGGAGCCGCGGCCGTCGCACAGGCCGCGGTGAAAGCCGTGGTGTTCCTGGGCTTGATGGTTGGCGTGGGCACGCGGGTCCTGCCCTGGCTGGTGGAGCGGGCTGCCCGCAGCGGATCCCGCGAGCTGTTTCTGCTGATCATCACCGCCCTCGGCCTGGGTATCGGCTACGTCACGCACCTCTTCGGCCTGTCGTCGGCACTGGGTGCGTTCGTGGCGGGCCTGGTGCTGAGCGAGTCCGACTACAGTCACCAGGCGCTCAGCGACATCATCCCGCTGCGGGACGTCTTCAGCCTGCTGTTCTTCGCATCGGTCGGCATGCTGTTCGACCCGGCGCAGCTGCTCGGCCAGTGGCCGGCCGTTGTGGCTACGGTTGTCGTCGTCGGGCTTGCCAAGGGCCTCATCTTCGCGGGAGTGACGTGGGGGTTCGGGTATCGCAACGTGATCCCGCTCGCCACGGGCCTGGGGCTGTTCCAGGTGGGCGAGTTCACGTTCGTGCTCGCGCGGGCCGGCCTCGTCTCCGGCTCGCTCTCCCCCGGTCTCTACGGCCTCGTGCTCAACACCGCCCTGATCACCATGGCGCTGACGCCGATCGTCGCGGGCCTCACCACGCCGGTCTACGGGTGGATCAGCCGTCGACGCGAGCGCGACCCGGTGCAGACGATCAACCTCCCCGACAGGGGCCTGCGAGACCACGTCGTCATCGCCGGCGCGGGTCGCGTCGGGTCGAACATCGCCGCGGTGCTCGCCGGGATGCAGCTCCCCGTCGTCCTGATCGAGCTCGACGACAGACGACTCACCCATGCGCGCGAGCAGGGGCTGCCGATCGTTTTCGGCGATGCGACCCGACCGACGGTACTCGAGGCCGCGAGGGTCGAATCGGCCCGCCTCGTGCTCGTCACGCTGCCGTCGTACACGCTGGCGCGCAGCATCGTCGAGCACGCCCGCTCGCTGAACCCGACCGTTCCCATCGTGGCGCGCGCCGACAGCCTCGAGGCCCTTCACGCGCTGCGTGCGCTCGGGGTCGAGGAGGCGGTGCAGCCCGAGCTCGAGGCCGGGCTGGAGATGACACGGCAGGCGTTGCTGCACCTCAGGGTGCCGGTACTCGACATCCTCGAGGTGACAGACGGGTTGCGTCACGAGCGCTATGGACCGGCCTACTCGCCGCGATCACCGCAGAACGACCTCATCGCCCGGCTCGGCAACCTCGGGCGCCTGCTCGATTTCAAGTGGGTACCGATCGCCGCTGGCAGCCCGCTGGCGGAACACACGATTGGCGATCTGGGCATCCGCAAGCGCACGGGCGCCTCGGTCGTGGGCGCGATGACCGAGACAGGGTTCGTCGCGAGCCCAGGACCCGATCTTCGCCTGGCGACCGGCGACCTCGTGGCGGTGGTCGGCAGCCAGGAACAGTTGACCGCCTTCGAGCGACTGGCGGCACCTGCCGTGCGCGAGCCGGGACTCGTGTCGGGAACCGAAGCGGAAGGCTGAAGCGGATCGGCCGGGACCGCGCCGCCGCGGAGATCTGTCGTCGGCTTGTCCCACCGCCCGGCATCGCCTACACTTCCGGACGTTTCACACCCGACGTGCGCCATGTCCATATCCCGCCGCCGATTCGCCCGGACCGCCGCGCTCGGCGCGCTGGTCTACGGTTTCCAGGGTCTGCCAGCCTTCGCCCGGCCCAGCGGTCGCCGTGTCGCGCCCTCCGACCAGGTCCGCTTCGGGGCCATCGGCGTCAATGGCATGGGGTGGGCGAATGCGAAGTCGTTCCTGAAGATCGACGGGTTCCGCTGCGCCGCCCTCTGCGACGTCGACGCGGGCGTGCTCTCGGGCTGCGTCGCGGACGCCGAGAAGCTGCAGGAGCTTCGGCCCGAGGGGTACCGCGACTACCGGCAGCTGCTGGATCGCGACGACCTCGACTTCGTCATCATCGGGACCCCGGATCACTGGCACCCGCTGATGATGCTCGACGCCGTGGCAAGCGGCAAACACGTCTACTGCGAGAAGCCGATGGCCAACTCGATCGGCGAGGCCGACGTCATGCTCGCCGGCGCGCGCCGCTCCGGCAAGCTCGTGCAGATCGGGCAGTGGCAGCGCTCGGGACCGCACTGGCGGCACGCGATGGAGTTCGTGCACTCGGGCGCGCTGGGCAACATCCGCACCGTCAAGACCTGGGCGTACCAGGGATGGATGAAACCGGTGCCCGTGAAGCCCGACGGCCCGGTGCCCGACGGCGTGGACTATGACATGTGGCTCGGACCCGCCCCCACGCGTCCGTTCAACCCCAACCGGTTTCATTTCAACTTCCGCTGGTTCTGGGACTATGCGGGTGGCCTGATGACCGACTGGGGCGTGCACATCCTCGACTTCGCCCTCTACGGCATGAAGGCGGGCTGGCCGAAGTCCGTGATGGCGATCGGCGGGAAGTTCGCGTACCCAGACGATGCGTCGGAAACTCCCGACACGCTGCAGGCCGTGTACGAGTACGACGGGTTCACGATGCTGTGGGAGCACGCCACCGGCATCGATCTCGGCCCGTACCGGCGCACCCACGGCGTCGCCTTCATCGGGAACAACGGCACGCTCGTTGTCGACCGCGACGGCTGGGAGGTCATCGCCGAGACCGAGAGCGACGCGACCGGCGGCCGCCGGCTGAAGCTCGAGGTGCCGCCGGGCGAGCAGGTCCAGGGCAGCGACCTTGATCGGCACACGCAGAACTTCGCCGCCGCCCTGCGAGGCGAGGCCTCGCTGAACGCCGACATCGCGGTGGGACACAAGGTGGCCGTCACCGCTCACATGGGCAACGTCGCGTTCCGGACCGGCCGCAGGTTGTACTGGGACGAGACCAACCGGAGCTTCCTCGGCGACGAGGAAGCGAACCGGCTCCGGGCCGGCGTCGCCTACCGCGCTCCGTGGAAGCTCCCCGCGTTCTGAGGAAGGACC
>JAFNAJ010000060.1 GCA_017860085.1 Acidobacteriota bacterium
GGGCGTGAGGACCCTGACGCACCTCGCCCTGGACTTCCTCGCACAGCCGTGAGCGGTTCGGTGGGGCGCAGGCCTTGAAGACCTGCGCCCCACTCGCCCTCAGTAGCGGTAGTGCGCCGGCTTGTAGGGCCCCTCGACCGGGACGCCGAGGTACTCCGCCTGGTCCGGCGTCAGCGACGTCAGCTTCACGCCGATGTGCTCCAGGTGCAGACGCGCCACCTCCTCGTCCAGGTGCTTGGGCAGCATGAAGACCCTCTTCTCGTAACTGGCGGCCTTCTCGTGGAGATCGATCTGTGCCAGCACCTGGTTGGTGAATGACGTCGACATCACGAAGCTCGGGTGCCCGGTCGCGCAGCCGAGGTTGAGCAGGCGTCCCTCGGCCAGCACCAGTACCGCGTGGCCGTCCGGGAACTGCCACTCGTCGTACTGCGGCTTGATGTTCACCCGCTTGATGCCCGGCGCCTTCTTGAGGCCGGCCATGTCGATCTCGTTGTCGAAGTGGCCGATGTTGCCGACGATGGCCTTGTCCTTCATCCGCTTCATGTGGTCGACGGTGATCACGTTCTTGTTGCCGGTCGCCGTCACGAAGATGTCGGCTGTCTCGACCACGTCTTCAACGGTCTTGACCTCGTACCCTTCCATTGCCGCCTGCAGCGCACAGATCGGGTCGATCTCGGTCACGACGACGCGGCACCCCTGGCCGCGGAGGGCCTGGGCACTCCCCTTGCCGACTTCTCCAAAGCCGCACACGACGGCCACCTTGCCGCCCAGCATCACGTCGGTCGCACGCATGATGCCGTCGGGCAGCGAGTGACGGCAGCCGTAGACGTTGTCGAACTTGCTCTTGGTGACCGAGTCGTTGACGTTGATGGCCGGGAACAGCAGCGTGCCGGCCTCCATCATCTGGTAGAGACGATGCACGCCCGTCGTCGTCTCCTCGCTGACGCCGCGGATGCCCTCCGCCACGCGGGTCCACAGGCCGGGTCGAGCGCGGAGCTCGGCCCGGATCGTGTCGAGGATGACGCCCCACTCCTCGGGGTCGTTGGCGGGATCGAACGTGGGCACGGCGCCCGCCTTCTCGAACTCGCGCGCCTTGTGGACGAACAGCGTCGCATCGCCGCCATCGTCCACGATCAGGGTTGGCCCGGCGCCGTCGGGCCAGACGAGCGCCTCCTTCGTGCACCACCAGTACTCGTCGAGCGTCTCCCCCTTCCAGGCGAAGACCGGGATCCCTCGAGGCGCCTTCACGGTGCCGCCCGTCTCCGGTCGCCCGACGACGACTGCCGAAGCCGCCTGGTCTTGCGTCGAGAAGATGTTGCAGGACACCCACCGGACGTCTGCGCCGAGATCGGCCAGCGTTTCGATGAGGACGGCCGTCTGCACCGTCATGTGGAGGCTCCCCATGATGCGGGCGCCGGCCAACGGCCGCTGGCCGGCATGGCGCGCGCGAAGGGCCATCAGGCCCGGCATCTCGTGCTCGGCCAGGCGAATCTCCTTGCGTCCGAGTTCGGCGAGAGACAGGTCCTTGACCTTGTATGGCTCGCGTCCGGCCTTGGCAGCGGCATCGAACGCGTGAACGGTCTCAACGGTCATGCTCATGTGTCACTCCTTGTACGGGCGGTTCTTCGATCCGGGCGGTCAGTCTCGCTCATCCCGGCTACGGACGTTCCGGTGGCGACAAACAGGCTCGGCCCCTTCGCGCGGGGGTCCGGCGGCAGCGAGCGGCACGCGACGTGCGTGAAGCCGGCCTGGCCCAGCAGGCGCGTCATCTGCGTCGCTGAGAATCCCAGCCAGACGTGTCCCATCCCCTGGCGGTAATCCTCGTGGTCGTGCGGCAGCATGTCGAGCACGATGACGCGTCCTGCAGGCCGCACGACCCGGTGCGCCTCGTCCAGCACTCGGCGCGGGTCGCCGACGTAGTGCAGCACCAGCATCAGGCACGCCACGTCGAGCGAGTGCGTCTCGAGCGGGAGCTGCTCGAGCGAACCGAGACGCACGTCGACGTTTTCGGCGTGGGACAGCCGACTCTTGGCTGCTGCGAGCATTTCCGCCGACCGGTCGACGGCGACGACGCGTCGGACGAACGGCGCAAGCGCCTCGGACACCTGCCCCGTGCCGCACCCGAGGTCGCCCACGACCCAGGACGGGTCGGCGAGCGCCAGAAGACCGTGCAGCGCGCTCACCGGTCCGAAGAGCTCCTCGCGCAGACGGTCCCACTGCCCGGCCGCCGAAGCGAAGAACGCCTCCGAGGTCGTGGGGCGCAGGGCCAACACCCGGGAGAGGCGCCGGGCGTCCTGGGCCCCTGCCGCGGTAGCCGCGACCTGCTCTCGCACGAGCGGCCACAGGCGCTGCGAGCCGCTGTCGAGCTCGTCGAGCGCCAGACTGTAGAAGCGGGACGTGCCCTCGCGGCGAGAGGCGACCCAGCCGCCGTCGGCCAGGGCCTTCAGGTGCCGGCTGACGGTGGACTGCGGCAGTTGCAGGACGTCGCACAGTTCCGACACGGTGAGCTCGTGCCGCTCGAGGATGCCAACCATCCTGGCCCGAGTCGTGTCGGAGAGGATGGCGAGCTGTTCGAGGATGGGCGCCCGGGCCAAGAGATTCATCCGTCTATCCGGATGAAGTGTTTCACAGGGCGACCCTGGCTGTCAATCGCCCTTCGGGCCCGCCTCGGGACTTGCCAGTCCCAGCCGCTGGCGGCTGTACCGCCCGCGCTGCACCGCGTCGCACCACGGCCGGTGTTCCACGTACCAGCGCACCGTGCGGGCCAGGCCGGAGGCCACGTCGTGTCGAGGCGCCCACCCCAGGTCCCTGGCGATCTTCGAGGCGTCGATGGCATAGCGTCGGTCGTGGCCCGGCCGATCGGCCACGAAGATCTTCAGGCGCGCATAGCTCTCGTAGCCCCGTCCGCGCAGTGCCGCATTCTCCGCGCTCGGAGCCACGCGTTCCAACTCGCGACACAGCGTGTCGACCACGTCGAGGTTGGTCCGCTCGTTGCTGCCGCCGATGTTGTACTTCTCGCCGGGCCGGCCGCGGTCGAGCACAAGCGCCACGCCGGCGCAGTGGTCCTCGACGTAGAGCCAATCGCGCACGTTCAGGCCGTCGCCGTAGATGGGCAGATCGCGCCCTTCGATGGCGTTGAGAATCATGAGCGGGATCAGCTTCTCGGGGAACTGGTAGGGCCCGTAGTTGTTCGAGCAGTTGGTAATCAGGACCGGCAGCCCGTAGGTGTGGAAGTACGCCCTCACCAGGTGGTCGGCGCCAGCCTTGCTCGCGGCGTACGGCGAGTTGGGCGCGTAGGGCGTCTCCTCGCTGAACGTCCCGCTCGGGCCGAGCGACCCGTAGACCTCGTCGGTCGACACGTGCAGGAAACGGAACCGCGCCCTGTGCTCGGGCTCGAGCGTGCCCCAGTAGACCCTGGCCGCATCAAGAAGTTCGAAGGTGCCCACGAGGTTCGTGTGCACGAATGCCCGGGGGCCATCGATCGAGCGGTCGACGTGGGTCTCGGCGGCGAAGTTGACCACGGCGTCGGGCTGGTGCTCGGCCAGAACCCGGTCCACGGCCGGTCGGTCCGCGATGTCGGCGTGCACGAAGGTGACCCGCGCATCGTCGAGCACGTCACGAAGATTCTCGAGGCTCCCCGCGTACGTCAGTTTGTCGAAGACGACCACCCGCACGTCGCCGAACCCGAGCGCGTAGCGGACGAAATTGCAGCCGATGAATCCCGCGCCGCCTGTCACGATCCACGTGCGCATTCGCTGTGCTCCCTCTCCCCTGCTCACGCCTTCTCCGTTCGAGTCCCACGCTCGTAGGCGAGGTTCGAGCCCAGCCACTGCTCGGCCTCCGCCGGTGAAACGCCCTTGCGTCGCGCGTAGTCACGGACCTGGTCCTCACCAATACGCCCGACCATGAAATAGCGCGCCGAGGGGTGCGCGAAGTACAGCCCGCTCACGCTCGCCGCGGGGAGCATCGCCGCGGTCTCCGTCAGATCGATGCCCACGCGGCGCGCGCCAAGCAGGTCGAACAGCTTGAACTTTTCCGAGTGATCGGGGCACGCCGGGTAGCCGAACGCGGGACGGATCCCCCGGTACCGCTCTTCGGCCAACTCGGACGGCGAGAGGCGCTCCTCGGCGCCGTAGCCCCACTCCCGCCGCACCCGCTCGTGCAGCCATTCGGCAAACGCTTCGGCCAGCCGATCAGCCAGCGCCTTCGCCATGATGGCGTGGTAGTCGTCGTGGTCCGACTCGAACCGGCGGACCAGTGCCTCGAGGCCGTGGCCGGCTGTCACGGCGAACGCCCCGATCGAGTCCTGCAAGCGCCGGTCCTTCGGCGCCACGAAGTCGGCCAACGAGCGGTTGGGCTTGCCATCCGCGATGACGGCCTGCTGGCGCAGCATGTTGAACCGCGCGACCTCCTGCGCCTGCGCCGCGTCGGCAAAGAGCACCACATCGTCGCCGTCACTGGCGGCCGGCCAGAAGCCGTAGACGCCCGACAGCGTCAGGCGACGTTCGCGGACGATCGTGTCGAGCAGGGCCTGCGCGTGGTCGTACAGGTCTCGCGCGGCAGCGCCGAACTGGGGATGCTCGAAGATCTGCGGCACGCGGCCCTTGAGCTCCCAGGCGTGGAAGAAGAACGTCCAATCGATGTAGGGCACCAGCGTCTCGATTGACAGTCCGGTCACCTCCCGAGGTCCCACGAATGGCGGCACGGGCAGGTCGTCCTGGTGCCAGGTGATCGCGAGGCGGTTCGCGCGAGCATCGGCGTAGCTCAACAGCCGCTGCTCCTGCCGGCGCTCGTGCTGTGCCCGCAGGCGCGCCTGCGCCTCGCGGTTCTCCGCATCCAGGCGCTCGCGGGCCGAGCGATCGAGCAGGCCGGCGACGACCCCGACAGCACGCGAGGCATCGAGCACGTGGACCGTCGGACCTCGGTAGGCCGGGGCAATCCGCACCGCGGTGTGCGTGGGGCTCGTCGTGGCGCCTCCGATGAGCAACGGGACCTTCAGGTCGCGACGCTCCATCTCGGCCGCCACGGCCACCATCTCGTCGAGCGACGGGGTGATGAGGCCGCTCAGCCCGACGATGTCGGCGCCGGTGTCGATGGCGGTCTGCACGATCCGCTCGAGCGGGACCATGACGCCCAGATCGATCACCTCGTAGCTGTTGCACCCGAGCACGACGCCAACGATGTTCTTCCCGATGTCGTGCACGTCGCCCTTGACGGTGGCCAGCAGCACCTTGCCCTGCGCGGCGGAGGCCGAGGCTCGCTCTGCCTCCATGAACGGCTCGAGGTACGCGACGGCCTTCTTCATGACGCGAGCGCTCTTGACCACCTGCGGCAGGAACATCTTCCCTGCCGCGAAGAGATCGCCAACCACGCGCATGCCGTCCATGAGCGGCCCTTCGATCACCTGAAGGGGTCGCTCGAAGTGCTGGCGGGCTTCCTCGGCGTCGGCCTCGATGAAATCGACCATCCCGTGCACCAGGGCGTGCCTCAGGCGGTCGGCCACCCCGGCCTGCCGCCACGACAGGTCGACCTCGCGCTTCCGTCCTGCTCCTTTCACCTGCTCGGCCATCTCCACCAGGCGTTCGGTGGCATCGGGTCGGCGGTCGAACAGCACGTCCTCGACCCGCTCCAGCAGGTCGCTCGGAATGTCCTCGTACACGCCCAACTGCCCGGCATTGACAATGCCCATGTCGAGGCCTGCGCGAATGGCGTGGTACAGGAAGGCCGAGTGAATGGCCTCGCGGACCAGGTCGTTGCCCCTGAAGGAGAACGACAGGTTGCTGATGCCTCCGCTCACCCTGGCGCCCGGGCAGCTCTGCTTGATTAGGCGCGTGGCTTCGAGGAACGCCACGGCGTAGCGATTGTGCTCCTCGATGCCGGTGGCGACTGCCAGCACGTTCGGGTCGAACACGATGTCGTGCGGGTTGAACTCGAGCGGCCCCGTGAGCAGCCGGTACGCACGCTGACAGATCTCGACCTTGCGCGCGACCGTGTCGGCCTGCCCCTGCTCGTCGAACGCCATCACCACCACGCCCGCTCCGTACCGCTGGATGTGCCTGGCGCGTCGGACGAACTCGGCCTCCCCGTCCTTCAGGCTGATCGAGTTGACGATGCCCTTGCCCTGCAGGCATTTCAGCCCGGCCTCGATGACCGACCACTTCGAGCTGTCGATCATGATCGGCAGACGCGCGATCTCCGGCTCGGTCGCCACCAGGTTGAGGAAGGTCGTCATGGCCCGCTCGGAGTCGAGCAGGGCCTCGTCCATGTTCACGTCGAGGATGTTGGCGCCGCCGCGCACCTGGTCGAGCGCCACGGCGAGCGCTCCGGCGTAGTCGCCCGCCTTGATGAGGCGTGCAAAGCGCGCCGAACCGGTGACGTTGGTGCGCTCCCCGATCATCTGGAAGTTGCTGTCGGGCCTGATGGTGAGCGTTTCGAGCCCCGAGAACCGCGCAAACGTCGGCTCCTCCCGTGGAACCGCCCGCGGCGTCAATGGTGCCACCGCTTCGGCGATGGCTCTCACGTGGTCGGGCGTCGTGCCGCAACACCCACCGACGATGTTGACGAGACCAGACACCGAGAACTCGCGGAGCAGCGATGCGGTCTGACCGGGCGCCTCGTCGTACTCGCCAAAGGCGTTGGGCAGCCCGGCGTTTGGATAGCAGGTGACGTAGCAGGTGGCCAACTGCGCGAGCGCGGCCACGTGGGGCCGCATCTCCCTGGCACCGAGCGCGCAGTTGACGCCGACGCTGAACGGGCGCGCGTGCGCGATCGACACCCAGAACGCGTCGATGGTCTGGCCCGACAGCGTGCGTCCGCTGCGGTCGGTGATGGTCACCGAGATCATCACGGGCAGCCGCCGCCCCGTGGCATCGAAGGCGCGCTCGATGGCGACCAGGGCGGCCTTGGCGTTCAGGGTGTCGAAGATCGTCTCGACCAGCAGCAGGTCGACTCCCCCGTCGATCAAGCCTCTGGCCTGCTCGTAGTACGCGGACTCGACGTCGTCGAACGTCACGGCGCGGAAGGCCGGGTTGTGGACGTCGGGCGAGATCGACAGCGTGCGGTTCGTCGGGCCGATCGCGCCGGCCACGAACCGCGGGCGGTCCGGGGTGCGGGCCGTCCAGGCGTCCGCCGCGCGGCGAGCCAGCCCCGCCGCGGCCACGTTCAGTTCGTAGCAGACCTCGTCGAGGCCGTAGTCGGCTTGCGCAATCCTGGTCGCGCTGAACGTGTTGGTCTCGATGATGTCGGCGCCGGCCTCGAGGTACTCGTGGTGCACGCGTTCGACGACATCGGGCCTGGTGAGGGCGAGCAGGTCGTTGTCGCCCTTGAGGTCGCGTGCGTGCCTGGCGAACCGGCTGCCCCGAAAGTCCTCCTCGCCCAGCCGGTGCCGCTGGATCATCGTCCCCATGGCGCCGTCGAGCACCAGGATGCGACGAGCGAGCAGCGAGTCGAGGGCGCGGCGGGTGTTCGACATGCGTGGACCGAAGGCGGACAGAATCAGGATGCGTAACGGCGCCGGATGGTCGGGATCAGGTACTCCTCGAACGCCCTGACGAAATCGTATCGCGGCGAGAAGCCCCAGTCCCGGCGTGCGGCCGAGTCGTCCACGTCGCCCGGCCAGGAATCGACGATACCCTGGCGCTTGGCGTCGTTCTTCCAGGTGATCTGAGCGTCCGGGAAGGCCTGCTTGACGACATCGAGGATTTCGCGGGCCGAAGGGTTGAACGCCGCGACGTTGTACGCGGTGCGCGTCAGTTGCTCCCTCGGCGCCTCGGCGAGCGCCAGCAGCGCCTCCACGCCGTCCGGCATGGCCATGAACGGAATGCGCGTGTCCGGCCGAACGAAGCAGGCGTAGGGTTCACGCTTGGCTGCCGCGTGAATGATCTCCGGCGCGTAGTCGGACGTGCCACCCGATGGCACGGTCATCGCCGAGATCAGGCCCGGGAAGCGCACCGCCCTGAAGTCGACGCGCCCGGCGAGCGGCTCGGCCGACAGTTGCTTGTAGTGCCGGGCATAGTAGCGTCCAAGCTCCTCGCAGTAGAGCTTGTTGCAGCCGTACATGGTGGTCGGGTGAGTGAACTGGTCTTCCTGCACCTTTCCGGTTCGCGCCCTCACCTCGGTATCGGGCACGCCGTAGACCGCGATCGACGATGGGTAGACGAATACCACGGGCCGCCCGTGCGACTCGCCTTCCTTCTGCGCGAACTCCAGCAGGTTCAGGGTGCCCTCCACGTTCACGTGGTGGGCCGTGGTGGGCGTGAACTCCGAGCGCGTCGACAGCAGCGCGGCGAGGTGAAACACCAGCTCCACCTCGTACTCGGCCAGGATGCGCTCGAGGAGGGCGGTGTCCAGGATCGATCCCGTGAACTCGCGGTCGACCAGGTGGCGCAGGCTTCCCTCGAGCGGGTTCACGTCGAGCGTGACGATACGACGGTCGCCGCCCTGTCCGAGGCGTGCAATGAGCCCGTGGCCAATCTCTCCCCCGGCCCCGGTGATGAACACAACGGGTTTGCGAATCATCGAGCCCTCCGGCTAATGCGACAGCACGCCGCACGCTTCGAGTTCCGCCTCGAGGCGCGTGACGAGTTCGTCCAGTTGGTGCACCACGGCGCCCACCGTGTCCGGCTCCGACAGATCGACGCCAGCCCGCTGCAGCAGCCGCATCGGGTGATCGCTGCCGCCGGCCTTCAGGAGGTCCAGGTAGCGCCGGACCGCGTCCTCGCGCGCGGGTCTGTCGCCCGAGCCCACCTCGAGCATGAGCTTCGCGGTCGACGCGTAACAGGTGGCGTACTGGTAGACGTAGTACGGCGAGTTATAGAAGTGCGGAATCCTCGCCCACGTGACCCGGGCCAGTTCGTCGCGTGCGATGCTCTCGCCGTGATAGTCGGTGAGCAGCTGATCGAACATGTCGCCGAGCACCTCGGCGGTGACCGGCTGGTCCTGCTCGACGAGGGCGTGCGCCTGCAGTTCGAAGTCGGCGAAGAGCACCTGCCGGTAGAACGTGCTCACGATCTCGTCGACCGCGTGTTGCAGCAGCACCGCGCGCTCACGCGGATCCGTCGCCCGCGCGAGCAGCGTCTCGAGCAACAACGCCTCTGACAGCGTCGACGGCACCTCGGCAACGAAGATGGTGTAGCCGGAGTAGACGAACGGCTGGCTCTCGTGCGCGAGCAGGGTGTGCATCGTGTGACCCATCTCGTGAGCCAGCGTGAACACCGCGTCGAGGGTCCCGCTCCAGTTGAGCAGCATGTAGGGGTGCACGCCGTACACCGGCGCCGAATACGCCCCGCTTCGCTTGCCAGGGCTCTCGTAGACGTCGATCCAGCGCCCCTTGAGAGCCCCCGTCACTCGGCCCTGGTACTCGGAGCCCAGCGACGCGACCGACGCCGCGATCCACGGAAGGACCGCGTCGTACTCGTAGCGCCGATCGAAGTCCACGAGCGGCACCGAGGCATCGTAGGCGTGGTAGTGCTCCACGCCGAGGGCACGCTTCCGCAGCCGATGGTAGCGCTGCAGGGGTGCGGTACCCTTCCGCGTCGTGTCGATGAGCGTGCGCACCACCGACGTCGGAATCGCGTTACCGAAAAGCGCGGCGTCGAGCGTCGTGTCGTAGCGCCTCGCGCGCGCCGCAAACCAGTCGCGGTGCAGGATGCCGTTGTAGAGCGCCGCGTAGGTGTTCTGGTTCGCGGCGAATGTCTCGTGCATGGCCGCGAAGGCCGCCGCGCGGTCGGACTGGACGCGGTTCGTCTCGAGAATCGCCCGGTACTGCCCGTACGAGACCACCACGGGCTCGCCCGTGCTCAGGGTGATCGTCGGCCACTTCACGTCGGCCGTCGAGAGCGCTTCGTACGCCTCGTCCGGGGCGGCTTCGAGCCGATTGGCCAGCGAGAGGAGGCGCTCGCCGTCCTCGTCGAGCACATGCTCCTGCTGGCGATACAGGTCTTCGAGGGCGAATCGATAGACGGCGAGGTCGTCATGGTCTGCCATCCAGCCCCGGATGGTGTCGAGCGGCACCTTGAGCAACTCGGGATTGAACCACGACGTGGCCTGGGCCCAGCGGGCGAGAATGGCCTGCACCTGCTGTCGACGCGCGTTCACGGCGTTGTCGCGCTG
>JAFNAJ010000431.1 GCA_017860085.1 Acidobacteriota bacterium
GCAGTAGTGGAAGTCGATGTCCGCCTGTGACGCGAGCATCCGGCGGACGGCCTCCCCAATCATGGCCTGGTCGTCGATCAGGAGCACCGTGATGCGGTGCGCGCCGATGGGGGTCTTCTCGAAGAGGGGTTCACTCGTCACGGCGGTTGTGCTCCTCGATCAGGCCAGCGGTCGCGTCCCGAGCGCGCGCTGAAGCGCGCCCGAGATGCGGTCGACCGGCAGGATCTCCACGGCAGCGCCAAGCTCGGCTGCTGCCCGAGGCATTCCGTACACCACGCTCGTCGCCTGGTCCTGGGCGATGGTATGCCACCCCTTCTTGCGTAGCGCGAGCATGCCGCTTGCGCCGTCTCGACCGATGCCCGTGAGAAGCGTCGCCACGCCCGGGATTGGCCAGTGGTGGGCGACGCTCGCAAAGAAGACATCGACGGACGGGTGGTAGAACGATCCGTCCACTGGCCGACTGAACGCGAACTGCCGCGCGGCGGTCATCACGAGGTCGTCGTTCGTGCCAGTCAGGGTGATGGTGCCAGGCCGGGGCGCCTGTCCCCGGCGCGCAAGCACAACAGGCAGCGGCACCTGCTGACGCAGCCAATCGGCCAAATCGCCGCTGAACTGCGCGTCGACATGCTGCACGACGACGATGGGGGCGTCGAACGACGCCGGGAGCGATCCCAGCACCGTGACGAGCGCCGAGGGCCCGCCGGTGGACGCGCCAATGAGCACGAGCTTGGGCCATCTCGCCACGTCGCGGCCGGGTGTCGACCTTGCGCGACCGATATCCAGGGACCGCGGTTTGCCAGCCGCGAGACTGGCCGCAGCGCGCAGCTTTCTCACCAGCGCCTCCGCGCCCTCGAGCGTGCCGACGCTGGAGACCGCGGGTGATTCGACAACATCAATCGCGCCTGCGCCCATGGCTTCGAAGATGACCCTCGTGTCCGAGGATCGATGGTGGCTGATGAGCACGACCTGTACCGACGACGTGCCCGTCATCCCTCGCGTCGCCTCGATGGCTCCAGGGGCATCGAGCGCCGTGTCCACGAGCGCGACGTCTGGCGGGTCCTCGTCACAGCGCAGAATGGCCTCCTCCGCCGTGTCCGCGCGCCAGGCCACCGAGAACTCGGGCTCACACCGCAGGATGCCGGCGAGCAGGTCGGCCATCGAGGCCGAGCGGTGAACGATGGCAACGCGCATCAATCCTCCGGCCCGCCGATCAGCTCGTCGACCGCGTGCAGGAACGTGTCGTCCTGGAAGCTCGCCTTGGTGAGATAGTAGCTGGCGCCGGCGTCGAGCCCTCGCAGGCGATCCTCTTCGCGATCCTTGTACGACACGATGATGACCGGCACCGTGGCCAGTTGGCGATCGCCGCGGATGCGGCGGACCAACCCGATGCCGTCGAGCCGAGGCATGTCGACGTCGCTCACCACCAGGTCGTAGTGTCCGGTGCGGACGGCATTCCACCCGTCGATGCCGTCGACCGCGACGTCCACGGCATACCCGCGCACCTCGAGCAACTGGCGCTCCACCTCACGCACCGTGATCGAGTCGTCGACGACCAGCACGCGCTTGCGCCGACCCGGCTCCGGCTCGACCGCGTCTCCGACGCGGGCCAGCCGGCCACCCTCGAGAATCTGTTCAATCGATCGGGCCACGTCGTCCACGTCGAGGATGAGCAGGGGATTGCCGTCCGGGCGCAGGCCTCCGGCGGACACGTCCCTCACCTTGCCCAGGCGTGGGTCGAGCGGCCGGACGACAACCATCTCGTCGTGCAGAATCCGATCGACGGCCAGTCCAAACCACGCGTTGCCGTGCCGGAAGACGACCAGTGCAACCTCGTCATGTTGCGTGGCGGAACCCTTGATACCCAGGACCTGCCTGGCCGTGACGATACCGACGTGCTTCTCGTGCGCGCGCTCCTCGATACCAGCGGACCCACGGCGTTCCATCTGCAGCGTGACGTATTCACGACCCTCGGCCGTGCGGATCTCCTTTGGCGAGACCACCGCGACCCGCTCGATCCGAGGAAGGGGGATGCCGTAAGGCTCGCCGGCAACCTCCACGACGAGGGCGCGCAGCACCGACAGGCTGACCGGCAGGTCGAAACGGATGGAGAAGCCTCGGCCCGGCTCGTTGATCGTCTCGATGCGGCCGCCGATCGATTTCATCGCCGTCAGGGCGACGTCGAGTCCGACCCCTCTGCCGGAGATCTCCGTCACGCGCTCGGCCGTCGAGAACCCTGGGAGAAACAAGAAGTCGACGAGCTCGCCGGTCGAGAGTCTCTCGGCCAGCGCCGGGTCGGTCAATCCACGCTCGACGATCCGCTGACGAAGGCTCTCGACGTTCACACCACGCCCGTCGTCTCGAACCTCGATGCGGAGGATGCCCGCCACGTGATGGGCGCTCACCGTGATGGTGCCTGTCTCGGGCTTACCGGCACGGGTCCGTGCGTCCGGCGCCTCGATGCCGTGATCAACCGCGTTGCGCACGACGTGGATGAGCGGCGCGTCCATCAGCGAGGCCACATCGCGATCGACATCGGTGGCCTGTCCCTGGACGTCGAGCCTGACCCGCTTGCCAAGCTGCTTGGAGAGGTCGCGCACGAGGCGGGGGAGGCTGGCGGCCAGGTCGCTGAAGGGGCGCATGCGCGTCGCAATCACCTCGCGATAGAGCCGCGCGGAGAGCGTATCCTGCCGCAGGGAGAACTGCTCGAGTTCGGCCTGCTGCTCAGTCAGCGCCACGCGAGCGCGATTGATGCGATCCTGAACGTCGTTGGTCAGCTGCGAGACCTCGTCCGGCACGCCCGTGTCGTACAGCGCGAGCTCGAGCTGCTCCATCCGCGACGAGATGTCGGCGAGCTCGCGTTTGATGGCCTGCAGCTGAACAGCGAAGGGCTCGAGCCATCGGGTGCCGACCACGGCCTCGCCGGCCAGGCCCATCAACCGGTTGACGGTCTGCGCCGTCAGACGAATGGCCCGGTCACCCGTGTCGCCAGCCACCGGCTCCGAAGGCGGACGGGTGTCTGGCTCGCGAGGCGGCACGAGCGATGGCTGGGTCTGGGGGAGAGGCGGCTGCGGGAGTGGGGTTGGCGCCGACGCGACCG
>JAFNAJ010000432.1 GCA_017860085.1 Acidobacteriota bacterium
GGTCGGCCGGCGCATGGTGATCGCGTAGTCGGCCGTGACCGTGCACGGGGGCGCTTCGAGCGCGTTCCTGCGCATCAGGTGCATGGCGCCCGCCCAGTTACAGTGGCAGTCGAGCAACGTACCGATGATGCCGCCGTTGAGCACTCCGGGGAAGGCATCGTGATGAGGTTCCGGGGTCCACCGGGCAACGAGTTCATCGCCCTCCTCGAAGCTGCGGATGCGCAGGCCCCTGGGGTTGGCGGGGCCGCAACCGTAACAGATCATCGACGGAGCGTAGCGTTCCTGGACCGACGGGCCGGACTGTGTTGGCATCCCCTGGATTATAGGGCCCGTCAGTTCCCAGTTCTTCAATCTTGGTGCCCCGTGTTGAACCAAGCACCAGGGATTCGGGCGTGTCGTTAGGGCTCAGGGCTGTCTGGTGAGCGTCGCCACACGCGCGAGGGTCGACACCGACGCCGAGGCCATCGACCGGTAGACCTGGACGAACCTCGTGGTCTCCATGGCGTCGTACGTGCCGAGGCTCTCGGCCCATCGATAACTGACGGGCTGATAGAGCAGCTCGGCTTCGACGCTGAACGGCCCCTTGCCCCCGGGCACGGCCACCGAGTAGCGGACCCGATCGCCTCCGGCGGTGAAGTCGGCATCCGACACGGCGTCGCCGTGGACCGCGATGTCGCCAGGGGCGGTGGCCTTGTCGAATCCCTTCGGCAGCACGCGGTTGTCCTTGGCGTAGCGGACGCCGCGCAACAGCCCGGTCGTCGGGCGTCCTTCCGCGTCGAGCATGATGCTCTCGTAGATCTGCACCTGGTCCTGGCTCGTGATCTCCGCATGGTGCGGCTCGACGCGTGCGCCGTCATCGTCATTGTCGTTGCCGTCGATGCGGCCCGTCGGGTCGACGCGGCCCGATTCGAAGACGAGGGCGTTGGCGCGATCGCGAACCGTGACGTGCAGCCATGCGCGGCGGGAGGGATACCCCGTGGGGAGCTTGTGTCCTGCGAGGCTCTCTATCGTCACCTCCGCCAGCAGCCGTCCGCCGGACACCTCGGCCCGGGTCACCGAGATGCGGGCCGCATCCGACGCGAGATGCGACGTGGTGCGCTCGGCGGCGACGTCGAGTTCTTGCGGGAAGGCCTCGACCCCGAGGCTGCGGGCGTGTCGGTTGAGCACGCGCATCATGAAGGCGTTGCCTCCACGGAACTGGTGCCTCGACACGTTCCCCCGCGGCTGGCCGGATTCTGACGAGATCCGCGTCGCTTCCGACACCTCCGGCATGTGACACGATTGACAGCTCACCGACTCGCCGTACTGGCTGTGTTGCCACTCCAGGTACGGCACCTGCTCGGCCAGTTCGCCCACGACGTCACCCGTGGGGCCGAACGCCTGTGTGATCAGCGTGTGGCACGTGGCGCACATCTCAGAGGTGCCGAGGTGTGACCCCTGTGTTGGTACGAAGCCGGACGACGACTGCATGCGCTGGGCGCGCCCCTTGTCGATCTGGAAGGGGCCGAACACTTGGCGACGACCGAACGGGGCTTCGGTGTCGACGTGGAAGCCGCCGGTGAAGCTGGCGCGATCGCCCAGCTTCTGTGGCGTGATCTGGTGGCACGCTGTGCACGACACGCCATCGGCAGCCAGACGCGCGCTGGGCGCACGCGAGGCGCCGACGGGCAGGTTTGCAAACACCCCGCCCCCGTGACCCGCGGCCTTCGACTGGTATCGCGCCATGGGCATGTGGCAGGCGCTGCACTCGTCCTCGATGAGCGCCCCGACTTGTGGGTGGTCGAGTGTTTCGCGTCGGACACCCGCCTGCCAGTACGGATCCCTGGCCGAGTTGGCCATCATCGAGGCGCGCCAGTGCGGCCCGAACGACACATCCTCGCCCGAGCGCGTGACCAGGCCGCTGTGGCACGCGATGCAGACCTGCGCCGTGTCGAAGAGTTGGCGCGCGACCTGGCTGGAGCCGGCATGCACGGGTGCGGCTTCCGGCAGCGGACCCAGCATCCACAGCGCCGCGCCGATCGCGGCGGGGAGCAGCACGAGTGTCGTAGCCCTCGCCATGTCAACCTCCCTCGCCAGCCGCTGAAGAACCTGTCGTCGAGCCAATCCCACGGCAGGTGGGCGCGCGTGCGTTCCGGGGCTGGGGGACGTCGGGGCGGGTGGGAGCGGTGTCAGACCCCGACACCGGTGTTGACGCAATCGACGTGCCGTCGGGCCCAAGGGTGCGTACCCGCAGAAACAGGGCACCGGCTGTGGCGGCGCCCGACGGGGTGACAGGAATCCGTGAGAGTTCGGCCGACCGCCATGGGCCGGCAGGAGGACACGCGCGCCTAGTTCGACAGCCGACCGTCGCGCGAGTACACGACCTGCCCGTCGAAGATCGTCGTGGTGACCACGGCGTCGAGCAGTTTCCCGGTCGGCAGGCCAAAGACATCGGCCGACAGCACGACCACGTCGGCGAGCATGCCCGGGGCGAGGCGTCCCTTACGGCGCTCGTCGAACGACGCCCACGCCGCACCGCTCGTGTAGGCCTCGAGCACTCGGGCAAGCGACATCCGCTCGGCGGGATACCAGCCGCCGGGGGGCACGCCCTCGGGCGTGGTGCGATTCACAGCCATGTTCACGCCCATCCGCGGGTCGAGCGTCACCACCGGCCAGTCGCTCCCGAACACGAGGCGCCCGCCAGCATCGCTGATGCTGCGGTAGACCCAGCCGCGCGACGCGCGCTCGGGACCGATGTTGCCCACCCAGACGTTGATCTGGTTCGGGCTCGGGTTGGCGTGAAACGGCTGCATCGAGGCCGCGACGCCGAGCGCGCCGAACCGGGGAATGTCGGCCGGATCGGTCGACTCGATATGCTCGATGCGGTGCCGCCGGCCGCGCGCGGGCGCGGTGTTGGCCCGTGCCGCCTGTTCGAAGGCGTCGAGCGACATCCGGATCCCGCCGTCACCGATGGCGTGAATCATCACCTGCCACCCGTGCTTGTCCATCAGTGTCACCACGCGGTTGAGGTCGGCCGCCGAGTACATGGGCGTGCCCTTCGTATCGGGACGATTCGAGTAGGGCGCCAGCATCACCGCGGTGTGCGCCTCGAT
>JAFNAJ010000433.1 GCA_017860085.1 Acidobacteriota bacterium
GACGGCAGGCCGCCCCACTGGTCGGAATAGAGCGCTTTGTGCCCCGCCGCGCACACCGAGCGCCGGATGCGCCGCGGGTCGTCGATCCCGGCGAGCACGGCCGGGACGAAGTCGGCCAATTCGACCCAGCTGGCGGCCGCGTCGAACACCTCAGGCGCCACGGCCAGGCAGCGCCAGATCTTCGACCAGAACCACTCGGAGGAGTACGTGCCCCCGATTGGCGACAGCAGGTGCGGCGCGTGCGCGCGCGCCGTTGCCGTGATCGCCGCCGCCTCGCGGGCCGCGGTGTGGTCTTTCCACAACCAGGCCTGTGCGGCGAGGTGGTCCCGCCAGCGCGGGTGCATCGCCAGGGGCCGGTTGCGCGCGTCCACGGGCAACGGGGTCGAGCCGGTCGTGTCGACACCGATGCCGATGACGCGATCGCGCGCAAACGAGGGATCCGCGTCGGCCTCGTCGAGTGCACCCTGAATGGACGCCTCGAGCCCCACGAGGTAGTCGGCCGGGTTCTGCCTGGCGAGATGCGGGTCGCGCGCGTCGAGCAGCACGCCCTGCGTGCCGGACGGGTAGTCGAACACCCGCGTGCCGACGCTGCGGCCGTCGACGCAGTCGACGACGAGGGCGCGGACCGAATTGGTGCCGAAGTCCACGCCAATCGTGAACGCGGGGCGCATGGCTCCTCCGGGTGCGTATGATACCCCCATGTCTCGACCCAGCCTTCGTGCCTCGTGCCTGGCAAGCGCCCTGGCACTCTGCGTCGCCGTGTCCGCGATCACCGTGCGCCGGGGCCACGCGCAGGCGGGTTCGCCGCCTCCGCACCCGGTCTCCAATAGGGTGGTTCTCGAGGCGAGCCCGTTCGACCTGGCAGACGTGCGATTGCTGGACGGTCCCTTCCGCGACGCCATGCTGCGCGACCAGCAGTACCTGCTCGCGTTGGATCCCGACCGGCTCCTGCACACGTTCCGCCTGAACGCGGGCCTGGCGTCATCGGCGCAGCCGCTCGGCGGATGGGAGGCGCCCGACGTCGAGCTGCGCGGCCACACGGTGGGCCATTACCTGTCGGCGCTCGCCCTCATGTACGCGAGCACGGGCGACCAGCAGTTCAAGGCCCGCGGCGATCTCGTCGTCGCAGAGCTGGCCAAGGTGCAGGCCGCGCTCGGCGCCCGCGCGTCGTACCCGGGCTACCTGTCGGCCTTCCCCGAGGAGTTCATCGACCGCGTCGAGGCGCGTCAGCGCGTGTGGGCACCCTACTACACGCTCCACAAGATCATGGCCGGCCTGCTGGACATGTACCAGCTGTGCGGGAGCCGTCTCGCGCTCGACGTGCTGGTCAGGCAGGTCGACTGGGTGCGGTGGCGCATGGACCGGCTCACCCGCGGCCAGCAGCAGGCCATGCTGATGACCGAGCACGGCGGCATGAACGAGGTGCTGGCAAACCTCTACGCCGTGACCGGCACGCCCGACCACCTTCGCCTGGCGCGCGCCTTCGATCACGACTTCCTGTTCGATCCGCTGGCGCGGGGCGAGGATCGGCTCGACGGCCTTCACGCGAACACCCAGATTCCGAAGGTCATCGGGGCTGCGCGCCTGTACGAGCTCACGGGCGAGCCGCGGTACCGCGACATCGCGACGTTCTTCTGGGATCGGGTCGCCCGGCACCGCTCATACGCCAACGGCGGCCACAGCGATGACGAGTCGTTCTTCCCGCTCGAGCAGTTCTCGCGCCACCTCGGCGCCTCGAGCTCGGAGACGTGCAACACCTACAACATGCTCAAGCTCTCGCGCCACCTCCACCGGTGGCGCGTCTCGGCCGAGGTGATGGACTTCTACGAGCGGGGGCTCTACAACCACGTCCTCGCCTCGCAGGACCCGGCGACCGGCATGATGATCTACTACTGCCCGCTCAAGCCGGGGGCGTTCCGGTCCTACTCGACCCCCGATGCCTCGTTCTGGTGCTGCGTCGGGACCGGTCTCGAGAACCACGCCAAATACGCCGACACGATCTACTTCAAGGACGAAAATTCGATTATCGTGAATCTTTACCTCGCATCCGAGCTGAAGTGGGCCGCCAAGGGGATCGTCCTGCGCCAGGAGACCCGATATCCCGAGGAGGACACGGCCCGGTTCACGGTCGGCACAGAGCGCCCGACCCGGCTGGCGCTGAGGTTCCGTTACCCTGGCTGGTCGCGCGGCCTGTCCGTCGCGGTCAACGGGAAGCGGGTGGCGATCGCCGGGCAGCCGGGGTCATACGTGACGGTCGACCGCGAGTGGACGTCGGGCGACGTCGTCGAGGTACGCGTCCCGATGTCGCTGCGCGTCGAGGCCTTGCCCGACGAGCCCAGCACCGTCGCCGTCCTTTACGGTCCAGTCCTGCTGGCCGGGGACCTCGGTCAGGAAGGGCTCGACCGGGCCCGCCGCTACGGGCCGAGCGCGCCGCCGTTGGGACGTCTCCCGACGCCGGTGATTCCAGCCTTCGTGACCAGCGAGAGCCCGGTTACGGCCATGGCGCCTGTGGAGGGCGCTCCCCTCACCTTCAGGACATCGGGCATCGGCCAGCCACACGATGTCACGCTCGTGCCGTTCTACAAGGCGCACGACATCCGCTACACCGTCTATTGGAAGACCTATACGCCAGGCGGCTGGGAGACGCACCAGACCGCGCTGGCGGCGACCGCGGCACGCCGGCGCGAGATCGAGGGCACCACCATCGATACCGTGGATCTTGGAAGCGACGCGAGCGAGCAGGCGCACGCGTTTGCGGGCGAGGGTGCCACCCAGCCCATTTTCGAAGGCCGGCGAGGCCGCGTCGCCCGGCAGGGCGGACGCGACGCGGCGCGCGGCTGGTTCAGCTATCGGCTGAAGGTGAATCCCGACGCGCCAGCGACGCTCGTGTGCACCTATCGGGGTGGCGAGGGACAACGCCGGGTGTTCGACATCGTCGTGGACGGGGAGCGGGTTGCCACGGAGACCCTCTCCTACCATCCCACGGAGCTCCTCGATGTCGAGTACGCGATTCCGGAGGCGCTCACGCGAGGCAAGGACCACGTGACGCTGCGCTTCCAGCCGCACGCCGACGCGTC
>JAFNAJ010000434.1 GCA_017860085.1 Acidobacteriota bacterium
GTTCATCGGGTCTGGCGTCGGCTACAACCAGGCTGGCGTGGCGTTGCGCTGGTAGGGGGAAGGGGCCGACGGTTGCTCCATGCTGCACGCCGATGTGCTGGGAGAACGGGCGAGGCTCACACCGGGTCGCACGGCGCTCGTCTTCGTGCCGACTGGCGGGCGATTCACCTACGAAGCCCTGGACCTGCGCGCCGCGCGGCTGGCGCAAGCGTGGCTGGCGCGGCTCGGGCTCACCCGCGGCGACCGCATCGGCCTCCTGGCCCAGAACTGTCCCGAGTTCATCGACGCGTTCTTTGCGGCCGCGAAGTCGGGCGTGATCCTCGTTCCGCTCAGCACCCGCGCCACCACATACGAACTCACCGGGATCGTGGCCGACAGTGGGATGCGGGCACTCATGTATGGCCCGGGTTTCCTCGAGGCCGTGACGAAACTGCGAGCGGGAGCGCCTCTCGAAACCTGCATCGCGCTCGATCCGCACGAGCGCTCGGTGCCGGAGGACCAGGCACTCAGCGCGCTCATCGACGACATCGTTCCAGGCGGGCAGCCTGTGTCGATCGATCCAGAGCACCCGCTGTGCCTCCTCTACACGAGCGGCACGACGGGCAAGCCCAAGGGCGTGATCGTCCCCCACCGGATGGTGGCGTGGAACGCCTACAACACGACCGTGTGCTGGCAGCTGCGCGAAGACGATGTGAGCCCTGTGTTCACGCCGCTGTATCACGCCGGGGGACTCGGGGCTTTTCTCCTGCCGATCTTCGCGGCGGGTGGCACGATCGTCCTCCACGCCGGGTTCGATCCGGGTGAGATCTGGCGGGTGATCGAGGCCGAGCGGTGCACGGTGGCGCTTGGCGTGCCGACCATCTACAAGCTGCTCATGGACGATCCCGGGTTCGCATCGGCCGACCTCTCGCACGTGCGCTGGCTCATCAGCGGGGGCGCGCCGCTTCCACGGCACCTCATCGACGCCTATCAGGCGCGGGGCGTGGCCTTCAAGCAGGGCTATGGGTTGACGGAGGTGGGGGTCAACTGCTTCGCGATGAGCGTCGACGAGTCGGTGACCAGGGCCGGATCCATCGGCAAACCCCTGATGTTCACGCGGGCGCGACTGGCGGACGAACACGGCGAGGATGTTCCGGTCGGCGACGTCGGCGAGCTCTGGCTGAAGGGCCCGCACGTGTGCCGCGGCTACTGGAACAATCCCGAGGCCACGGCGCAGGCGCTCGACGCGGATGGGTGGTTTCACACCGGGGATCTCGCCAGGCAGGACGCCGACGGCTTCTACTACATCGCGGGACGCAAGAAGGACATGATCATCAGCGGCGGCGTCAACATCTACCCCGCGGAGATCGAACAGGCTCTCGCGGCACACCCCGGTGTGGCCGACTCGGCCGTGGTGGGCATCCCCGACGACACCTGGGGCGAAGTGAGCGTGGCGTTCGTCGTACGGGCCCCGGGGAGCCCGGTCGATGCCGCCGAGCTGTCGTCGTATCTGCTCGGCGTGCTCTCCAGGTTCAAGGTGCCGAAATCGTTCGAGTTCGTCGAGAGGCTTCCGCGGACGCCGTACGGCAAGGTCGTGAAGGACGAGCTGCGGGCGCGCCACCTCGACACCCTGGCAGATCGCGGGGCCGCGAGGCACGAATCATGATTCAGGAAGAACGTTCCCAGCGCAGCAGGAGCCAGATTCTCGAGGCGGCGCTCGATCTCTTCTCGCACAGGGGATATGGCGCCACCAGCGTGCGCGACATCGCGCGGGCTGCCAAGGCCTCCACCGGCAACGTCTACCATCATTTCAAGGACAAGGAAGCCATCTTCAACGAGCTGCTCAACCAGTACTGGGCGGCCATCGACAACGCCGACTTCCCCTTCAACCGCGCGCTGGTATCGGCCCCGTTTCCCGACAACATCGAAGCCATCGGCTTCGCGGCGCGTGACACCATCGAACAATGGCGACGGCACGTGGCGCTCATCTACGTGGACGTGGTCGAGTTCGAGGGCAGTCACATCCGGAAGTTCTACTCCGACATGGCGGCACGATTCGAGCGACTAGCGAAGAGCCACCCGGAGCTGCTCGGGAGCGGGGTACCGCTCCGCCCGAGCCTGACGCTCGGCTCGGCGCTGATGCTGATCACGCGCTTCTACATGAACTACTTCGCCGTCGAGGTGCTGTTCGGCGTGCAGGATCACTTCGGCAAGAGCAGCGACGACGCGGTGCGCGAGATCGCTCAGGTACTGCGACAGGGGATGGTGGCCGCAGTGGCCGGGCCGGCCTGAGAGCCAGACCCCTGCGACTGCTGGAGTCGCCTCGAGAGGGAGGGCCGTCGAAGATGTTGCGGCCGGCCTTCAGCCCGGCCATCATGACTGAGAGCCTCCTATGCGTATCGTCGTCGCCGGTGGTAGCGGCTTCCTCGGACGACCGTTGTGTGACGCCCTGACCCGCGCCGGGCACGAGGTGATCGCATTGTCGCGCGGCGCGGCTCCACTCGCGGCCGGCGATGCCTGGTCGAACGGTGCGGGCCTGCGCGACGCGTTCTGGACAGCAACGGAGGACGTCTCAGCCTGGGCTCCCCTCGTCGACGGGTGTGACGCGGTCGTGAATCTGGCGGGTGAGTCGATTGCCTCGGGACGCTGGACCGACGCGAAGAAGCGTCGGCTCGAGTCGAGCCGGCTCGAGTCGACGCGCGCGCTGGGCGTGGCCATTCAGCAGGCTGCCTCACCCCCCAGGGTATTCCTGTCAGCGTCGGCGATTGGCTACTACGGCTCGCGCGGTGACGAGCCCCTGACCGAGGCGTCCCCGCCCGGCGACGACTTTCTCGCGAAGCTCTGCGTCTCGTGGGAGCGCGAGGCGCGACGCGCCTCTGGTTCACGCACGCGGTGCGTGCTGCTTCGCACGGGCATCGTCCTCGCTCCCGAGGGCGGGGCGCTGGCCCCGATGCTGACGCAGTTCAGGATGTTCGCGGGCGGCCCGGTCGGCAGCGGCCGTCAGTTCATGTCCTGGATCCACCGCAGCGACTGGATCGCGCTGGCGGCGTGGTTGCTCGAGAGAAGAGACGACGGGCCGTTCAACCTG
>JAFNAJ010000061.1 GCA_017860085.1 Acidobacteriota bacterium
GAGGGCGACGAAGACGAACGACGTCGGGCGCATCATCGGTCAGGCTGCCGGGGTGGCGGGCCGCCACACCCCGGGCGCGAGGACTACCTGCCAATACGACAGGCGGCAACGGGGTGTTTCGTCTGCCTCGACCTGCACCTTCGCCTCGGCCTACACTCATGCGCATGGAATACCGGCGATTCGGACGGCTGGGATGGTCGGTGGCCGAGGTCGGCTACGGCCTGTGGGGCATGGGCGGCTGGAGCGGGTCGAACGACGACGAGTCGCTCGCCGCGCTCGACCGGGCCGTGGCGCTGGGCTGCAACTTCTTCGACACGGCATGGGCCTATGGCCAGGGACGGAGCGAACGCCTGCTCGGCCAGACGTTGCGCGCGCATCCTGGCCAGCGAATCTACGTCGCGACCAAGGTGCCGCCGAAGAACATGGCGTGGCCGGGGCGGGCCTCGACGCCCATTGCCGAGGTCTTCCCGCCGGACCACATCAGGGCGTTCACGGAGCAGAGCCTCGAGAACCTGGGGCTCGACCGCATCGACCTGCAGCAGCTCCACGTGTGGAGTGACGCATGGGCCTCAGATGATGGCTGGAAGCGGGCGGTGTCCGACCTGAAGGGCGAGGGACTGATCGGGGGCTTCGGGATCAGCGTGAACCGCTGGGAGCCGGCCAACGTTCTCGCAGCCCTCGAGACGGGTCTGGTCGACGCGGTCCAGGTGGTCTACAACATCTTCGACCAGGCCCCGGAAGACCGGTTGTTTCCCGTCTGCAGTCAACTCGATCTCGCGGTCATTGCGCGGGTCCCGTTTGACGAGGGCAGCCTCACCGGCACGCTGAAGGCCGACGCGACCTGGCCCGCCAGCGACTGGCGGAATCTCTACTTCACGCCCGACAACCTGCGCGCCACGCTCGCGCGCGTCGACGCCCTGCAGCCGCTGGTGCCGGACGGCTGGAGCCTGCCGGACCTTGCGCTGCGGTTCATCCTGCAGCACGACGCGGTGTCGACGACCATCCCCGGGATGCGGCGCGCGGCCCATGTCGAGGCCAACATGCGGGCCAGTGACGGCAGCCGGTTGCCCGCGGCGCTCCACGCGGCGCTGCGCAAGCACAGGTGGGATCGGACGCAGGAGATCCCCTAGCCCTGGCGGCGGGCCTGGAGGCCCGCCCTACCGGAGCGGCCCGAACGGTTTCACCTGGTCCTCGATGGCCTTGCGGGTGACAGGACCACCTTGAGTCCGTCCCGCTACCGCACCTCCTCCCGGGCACGGTACTCGACGAAGAACTGCTCGGTGAGGAACTCGTGGACGCGCACGGGCACGAGCCCTGCCTCGGCCATGGCCGCGTCGACCTCCTCGCGCGACATCTTCTGCTCGGGCGGCGGGCCCCAGGGGCGCTCCTCGATGGGTTTGAAGATGAAATCGATCACGACGACGCGGCCCCCGGGCGCGAGGCCGGCGCGCAACGTCTTCGCGTAGCGTCCGCGGTCCTTGATGTAGTGCAAGGTGTCGACCATCAGGATCGTGTCGACGCCGCCGGTCGGCAACCGGGGATCGTCCCGCTCCACCTGCTGGGTCTTGATGTTCGTGAGCCCCTCGGCGCGCGCGCGCTGGTCGAGATAGGCCAGCACCTCGGGCCCGATGTCGATGGCCCACACGATGCCCGTCGGCCCGACGGCCTTGGCCACCCGTCGGGCGAAGTAGCCCGACCCGGCGCCGACGTCGGCCACGCGCTCGCCGGGCCTGAACGCGAGCGTCGCCATCACCCGCTCGGGCTGCTGGTAGGAATCGCGCTCGGGCCGCTCGAGCAGCCACAGGTAGCCCCGGAACCAGATCTTCCGCGTGGCAGCCTTGAAGCGCTCGTCGTCGCGCATCGCGGCAAACGCCTCGTCGCGACGCACGCGCGACACGTCGAAGAGCCCCGCCTGGGAGACGCGCTCCAGGTACTCGCAGGCCGCGTCGCGGTTCCCGAGGCGTGCGTGCAGCTGCGCCACCCGGTACAGCGATTCCACGTGCTGCTGCTCGGCGTGCTCGTCGAGAAGGAGCGCGGCGGCGAGCGCCGCGTTCCAGTCTGAAGCCGCTTCCGCGGCGGCGAGGCGTTGTTCGAGCACAGACGCCGGGGTCGTGGGCGCCTGCCCCAGCGCCGGCACCACCCCGGCCGCGGTTGCAAGCACCACCCCGGAGACCAGACGTGCGACTGTGCCGCGGCTCATCGGACCACCTCTCCCAGGGGCCTTCCCACTATACGCCCGCGCCAGCAGGACGCGATGTCCGTGGCTGGCCGTAGAATGGTTCCGCCCCTCGAGTGCGCGTGATGAAGACCTACTCGCTCTACATCGACGGCCGGTTCGTGGACGCGTGCACCACCGAAACCCTCGACGTCCTCAACCCCGCCACCCAGCAGGTCCTGGCGCGCGTGCCCAGCGGCGGTGCGGAGGACGTGGCGCGCGCGGTCGCGGCCGCGCGCCGCGCGTTCGACAGCGGTCCCTGGCGCGACGTCACGGCCCAGGAGCGTGGCCGCATCCTGTTCCGCCTGGCGGACACGGTGCGGCGTCGCGCGGCCGAGCTGGCCGAGCTCGAGACCCTCAACAACGGCAAGCCGATCGCCGAGTCCGAGTTCGACATGGCCGACGTGGCGACCTGCTTCGAGTACTACGGCGGGCTCGCGACCAAGATCCACGGCGACGTGATTCCCGTGCCCGACAACGCCATGAGCCTCGCCCTTCGCGAGCCGATCGGCGTGGCCGGCCAGATCATCCCGTGGAACTACCCGCTGCTGATGGCCGCGTGGAAGATCGCGCCGGCCATCTGCGCCGGGTGCACGATGGTGCTGAAGCCCGCCGAGCAGACACCGCTGACCATCCTCGAGCTCGCCAGCAACTTCGAAGAGGTCGGGCTGCCGCCGGGCGTCGTCAACATCGTGACCGGCCTCGGTGAACCCGCCGGCGCGGCCCTGGTCGTCCACCCCGACGTCGACGCCGTCGCCTTCACTGGCAGTCTCGAGACGGGCCGGCTCATCATGCGCGCCGCGGCTGACGGGGTGAAGAAGGTCTCCCTCGAGCTTGGGGGCAAGTCGCCGAACATCTTCTTCGCGGATTCCGACTTCGAGGCCGCCGTCGACGGAGCGCTCTTCGGGGTCTTCATCAACCAGGGCGAGGTGTGCTCGGCCGGCAGCCGCATCCTCGTGGAGCGCGGCGTTTACGCGAGGTTCGTCGAGGCCATCACCGAGAAGGCTCGTCGGATCCGGCTGGGCCCAGGCACCGATCGCAACGTGAAGATGGGCCCGCTCGTCAGCGCCGACCAGCTCGAGCGCGTGCGCGAGTACCAGGAGGTTGGCAAGGCCGAAGCCAAGCTCGCGCTGGGCGGCGGGCGCGCCCGAGGGGCCGGCCTCGACGCCGGCTTCTTCGTGGAGCCGACGATCTTCTACGACGTGGACAATTCGGCCACCATCGCGCGCGAGGAGATCTTCGGCCCCGTCGCGTGCGTGATCCCGTTCGACACCGAGTCGGAGGCCTTGCGCATTGCCAACGACACCCCCTACGGCCTGGCGGCCGCCGTCTGGACCCGCGACATCTTTCGCGCCATGCGGGTCGTCAAGGCCCTGCGCGCCGGCATCGTCTGGGTGAACCACATGCAGCCCACCTACGTCGAGGCTCCATGGGGGGGTGTGAAACAGAGTGGCATCGGCCGCGAGCTCGGGAAGTGGGGCGTGGAGGAGTATCTCCACGTCAAGCAGGTACACATCAACCTGAACGACCGGCCGATCGGGTGGTACTAGGAGGAGGAACCAATGCTCGGCGAAGACTTCTATCGGCAGATCCGTGACCGCGTGTCGGGCTACACCGGTCCCTACGGCGAGTACGTCCTGCTGGTGCCCGATCTCCTCGTGCTCGTGGGCAAGCTCATGCTCGACCCGCGCGTCGCCGCGAAACACAAGGCCTATCTCGGAGCCGCGCTCGCGTACGTCGTGTCGCCCATCGACCTCCTGTCAGAGCGAAAGTTCGGCGCGGCTGGCTACCTGGACGACATCGCGGTCCTCGTCGCCGCCCTCAACCAGCTCCTCAACGAGGTCGACCCCCAGGTCGTGCTCAACCACTGGTCGGGCAACGTCGACCTGCTGGCCAAGGTCCGCGAGATCCTCGGTCAGGCCGACCAGCTGATCGGCAAGGGTCGGCTCGAGAAGATCCTCGAGGGCCTCGGCATGCGCAGGCCCGCATCGGGACCGGTCGCGTGAAGGGTCGCCGACGAGCGGCCGGACCCGTTGAAGCTCAGGCGACGTCCCAAGGATGATGGGCGTGCAGCCACTTGACCCGAACGACGTGGTGCTCGTCACTGGTGCCACCGGCTACATCGGGGGCCGCCTCGTCCCACGCCTGCTCGACGCGGGCTATCGGGTGCGGTGCCTCGTGCGCGACCCGGGGCGACTCGAAGGGCGCCCGTGGCGGTCGCGCGTCGAGGTGGCCCGCGGCGACGTGCTCGACCCGGCGTCGCTCGAGGCCGCGACCGCAGGTGTGGGCACGGCGTTCTACCTCGTCCACAGCATGGCCAGCGGCGGGGATTTCCACGAGCGCGACGTGATTGCCGCACGCAACTTCGCGCACGCGATGAAACGCGCCGGCGGCCGGCGCATCATCTACCTGGGCGGCCTGGGCGACCCCGCCTCGGGCCTGTCCCAGCACCTCCAATCGCGCCAGCTGACCGCCGATGCGCTGCGCGAGGCAGGCGTCCCGGTCACCGAGTTCCGAGCGGCGGTCATCGTGGGCTCGGGCAGCCTCTCGTTCGAGATCATCCGCTACCTGACGGAACGGGTCCCGATCATGATCTGCCCGCGGTGGGTCTACACGCGCGTGCAGCCCATTGCGATCCGCAACGTGCTCGACTACCTCGTGGCCTGCCTCCAGGTGCCCGACAGCGCCGGCCAGGTCGTCGAAATCGGCGGCGCCGACATCGTCACCTACGGCGAGATGATGACGATCTACGCGCGCGTCCGCGGCCTGCGACGCCTGATGATCCCTGTCCCGGTGCTGACCCCGCGACTCTCGTCGTACTGGGTGCACCTGGTGACGCCCGTGCCGAGCACCATCGCGCAGCCGCTCATCGAAGGGCTGCGCAACGAGGTGATCGTTCGTACCGACGGCGCCCGCCGCCTGTTCCCGGGCATCAAACCGATTGACTACGCGACGTCGGTCGCGAACGCCCTCGAGCGGCTCGAGATCGGAGCGCTGGAAACGGCCTGGAGCGACGCGCTGATCACGACCCAGGGCGACCGCCCACCCGTGGTGCTCACCACGAGCGAGGGTATGGTGATCGAGAAACGCCAGCTGACGGTTGAGGCGAGCCCGGCGGCTGTCTATCGGTCGTTTGCGAGCCTTGGTGGCGAGCGCGGCTGGCTCACGATGAACTGGGCGTGGCAGCTCCGCGGAGCCCTCGACCGCCTGGTGGGCGGCGTCGGCATGCGCCGGGGCCGGCGTGATCAGTACGACCTTCGCCCCGGGGACGCCGTGGACTTCTGGCGGGTCGAACACGTCGAGCCCAACCGCTCGGTTCGACTCCGCGCCGAGATGAAGGTGCCCGGGCGCGCGTGGCTCGAATTCGAGGTGACAGCCGCCGAGGACGGCCACAGCGCCTTCACGCAGACGGCGCTCTTCGCGCCCCGAGGGCTCGCGGGCTGGCTCTATTGGTACTCGCTGTACCCGATGCACGCGATCATCTTCGACGGCATGATCCACCGGATCGCCGACGATGCCGTGCACCCCGTGGGACGGCTTGCCGTCCCGCCACCGTCCGATCGAGCCTCGAACGATCGGGCCCGATCGTGAACGGCGACGGCGCGCCGACATGACGTTCTCTGCGATGACCGTCAGAATCGCACGAGACGGGTGAGCTTGATCGCGACGCTGCGATGCTGGAGGAACGGGATGCCGGGACCGTCGGTATCGCGCCCCTCGCTGTAGACCACGAACAGATCGCTGCCGGGCCGGTACTCCCAGCGCAAGCGGAGGCTCCCGCCAAGCGCCTGGTCCTGGGAATTCTGCTGGACGAGCGCACTCACCGCCACCCGCGGCGTCAGCGTCATCGTCGTCCGCACGCTGTAGAGCTGGAGCGTGTCGTCACCGTAGGGCGTGTCCACCCAGTTGAGCGCGATCGTGGGCTCGAGCGACAGCCGTGACGTGACCTCGACGCGCCCGCGGAAGCGCGCCTCGGTGCGATCGCCGTCGTAGAAGCCGCCGCGCTGAACGGCAACGCGGCCCGTGACGCGGCGTTGGGGTCCCAGCTCGTAGGCCATGCGCAGGTTGCTGAAACGGTACGACCCGACGGGAATGTCGAGCTTGTCGGTCAACTCGAACGTCTCGCGCAGCACTTCGATGCTGTGCTCGGCGCCGACGCTGAAGCGATCGCCGTTCTGGAACTCGAGGCTGCCAAACAGCTGCGCCTGCTGGGTCTCGAGCTGGAAGTCGCTGTTGGTGATGTACTCGAAGCTCGGTTCGAGGCCCCACTTGCGCAGCACCTTGCTGTTGGAGGGTCTCGGGCTGAAGCGTCCCCCGACGTAGCTGCGCTTGAAGTCCTCGCGGCGCAGGAAGCCGACCTCCGGGTTGAAGGCGTCGCCGACGCTCAGGTACTCGAGCTGCAGCCCGTAGCGATCGGCGTCGTAGTTCACCTCGCCCCGATAGCTGGTGTCGTCACCGTCGAGCCCCTCGCTCGCGCTCCGGGCCACGTAGGCGTTCACGAAGAGGTTCTCGTAGAACGCGAAGTACGCGTCCGCGCCGACCACCGTGTTCGCGCCGGTCACCACCTCGCCATCCGAGCGATACGTGACCAGGGCCCCGATGCTGCTCCGGCGCAGGATGTCGCGCTTCACGCGCGCCACGGTGAAGTCGGTGGTGGGTAGTCCAAGCGCCTGGCTCTGGTCCTGACGGATCTGCAGCAGGCCCAGGGTGTAGGGTCCCGCCCTGCCCGTGAGGCGCGCGCCCCAGTCGATGCCGAGAACGGCCTCGTTCTCTTCCGACAGGCCGATGCGCCGGCTGAAGAACAGGACCGGGGTGTCGCTCGGTGGGCCTCCCCCGCCGCCATACCCACCGCCCCCCTGCGCGCCGCCGAAGGTGAAGATGCCCTGCCCCTCGAGGAAGAACTCGCGCTTCTCTGGGAAGAACACGTCGAAGCGCGTCAGGTTCACTTGCGTCTCGTCTTCCTCCACCTGGGCGAAGTCGGTGTTCAGCGTGAAGTCGGCCACGAGCCCGCGCGTGATCGAGGCCTTCACGTCGAACCCGAGCTTCCCGTCGAGATCGTTCGTCACCGAGGGTTCCAGCTCGAGGTCGGTGGTGGTCATCCCGAGGGCGTAGGGCTTGACCTCGAGGGGCCGGGCGCTGCCGCCCACCTCGAGGCCGACGAGCGTCGCCGCCAGCGAGACCCTCGTGATGCCACGCGGCCCCGCCGACGCCGGGATGCGCGTGAGGTACGACAGCTCGTTCCTGGCCTGGACGATTCGCCGAAGGCCAATCCCCCACACCTGCTGCCCACCCGCGGGAAACCGGAGCGACTTGAAGGGGATCACGATCTCCACCGTCCAGCCGCCGTCGAACCGGCCCGGGCGTGCATCCCACACGGTGTTCCAGTCGCGGTTGATGCTGGCCCCCTCGTCGGTGACCTGCGAGTCGAAGAGGCCGCCCACCGGGTTGGTGTGGAACAGGAAACCGTTGCGCCGGTCGTGAAACGTGTCGAGGATGACGCCGAAGTTGTCGTTGCGGAAGATGTTCTGGCCATCGCGACGCATGTCGTTGGCCACGAGGCGGAGAGTGGGGTCCTGCCAGCAGCGCGCCGAGATGTAGATCGACGAGTCGTCGAAGAAGACCCACGCCTCGGTGCGCTCTGTGGCGGCCTCGCCCTCGTGCGGCTCCTGCTGGACGAAGTCGCCGAACGACCGCACCGTCTGGTAGACCGGTTCGTCGAGCCTGCCATCGACGATCAGCTTCTCGGAGAGGCGCGTGGCCCTGACCGTGACGCGACCCGCGCTGTCGCGCGCAACCACCTCGGGCTCGACCGGCACGGGAACCGACTCGCCGTCGGCGGAAGCCGAAGGCGCGAGCAAGGCTGGCTGGGCCAGGACGGGAGCGACCCGCGCCACGGTCAGCACAATGGCGGCCAGCAGGCAGAGGCACCCGCGGCGGGTGCGTGCCGTCGAGTTGCTCACGGCCGCTGGCCCATCACCGGCAGCACGATTCTGGACGGGTGCTCCGCATCGTGGTGGATCGTGATTGTCGCTCGGCGGGTCTCGCCCGACTCGGCGGTCTCGCGCAGGCCCGTCTGCAGGTTGCGCGAGAAGTGCGGGAAGAACGTCGCCGAGAGTAGTACGCGGACGCGGTGGCCCCGCGTGAAGGCGTTGCCGGTGATGAGGTTGCGCAGCTCGAGGGCGTAGACGCGGCCCGGGTCGAGCAGTTGGCGCGTGCCTGGCTCGCGTGCGCTGGCGCGCAGCACGTCGAGCCCGGGGCTCATGAGGTTGAGTGCCCGGCCGTCGGGTCCGACGTCGTAGAGCTTCACCCACAGATCCGTGTCGGGCGCGTCGCACGAGAGGTGAATCGTCGCGGTGATGTGGCCCACCGCCTCGAGATCCCGATCGAGGGGGGCCGTCTCCCACACCAGGACGTCCGGCCGGTGCGCCAGGGCCGCGTAGTCGTGCGGCCCGGTGTTGGCCTCGTGCGGGTCGGTGACCGGGTCTGCCGGGTTGGAGACGAAGGCGCTCCTGCCGCCGGGCTGCGCGGGCGGCGTTGGTGCCAGCGTGCCGGGCTGCCCTTCCCGCGCGGCGCTGGCCAGGTAGAGCGTCTGCGTCTCGGTGCCTGGCAGCGGCCATGCGCTGGCCTCGCGCCAGCGATTCGCGCCCATCACGAAAGCCCTGACGCGCGGCTCGCCCTCGACGCCGTTGTCGATTCCTCGCACGTACCGGTCCATCCACCGGAGGACGAGCTCGTCGTAGTCGATGACGGAGGTGGGACCGAAATCGCGGTCGCCGGCCTTCGTGTCTTCTGGCCCGGGAATACCGTGCACCCACGGGCCCATCACGAGCCTCGTCCGAGGGTCGGCGTCGGCACGGCGCGCCGCGATCAGGCCCGTGAAGTTCGTGGTCGCACCCTCGGGTCCGTACGTCTCGTCGTGCCAGCCCGAGAGGTTGAGCACGGCCGCCGTCACCCGGTCGTACTTGTCGCGCAGATCGATCGCGTCCCACCACGCGTCCTCGGGTGGATGCGACAGCCACTGGTAGTACCACGGCGCGGTGTCGCGCAGCTCGGCCATCGCGCTCAGGGGCAGCGTGCGTTGCATCCGGTCTCTCGTCGCGTCCCACGCGGTCGCGGCCTCCTTGCGGGTCCGCGGCCCCTCGAGGTTCTTGCGCACCCTGGCATCCGGCGAGATGTTGAACCACGCCCAGGCGATCCACGAGCCGTCGAAGAGACCGCCCGAGTAGATGAAGTTGCGCGGCGTCGAGAAGGTCATGGCGGGCGCCATCGCCTTCAGGTGCGGCGGCTGCTCGATCGCAGCGAGCCACTGCACGGCGCCGGGGTACGACAGGCCGAAGGTGCCAATCTCGCCCGTCGACCAAGGCTGTCGCGCGGCCCACTCGATCGTGTCGTAACCGTCGTGGCGCTCCTGGAAGTAGGGGTTGAACTCCCCGCCCGAGTCGTAGCGCCCGCGAACGTCCTGCGACACCACCGCGTAGCCGCGCGCGAGCGCCTTGCGGAAGATCGAATCCTCGGTGAGGTCGCGACCACGCCCATAAGGGGTGCGGTACACCAGCGTCGGGAATCGCCCCTCGCGACTCGGACGCCACACGTCGGCGATGAGCGTGACACCGTCGCGCATCGGGACGGCGACGCGGGGCTCATGGACGAGGTCACCTGGGCCCGGTGTCTGGCCGGAGAGAGCCAGAGCCCCCGCCGTTGCCAGTGCAAAGCTGAGCAGGAGTGTGCGCCTCATGGCCGAACAGCCTACACCGCCCGCGTGCTGTCGGCG
>JAFNAJ010000435.1 GCA_017860085.1 Acidobacteriota bacterium
CACGACCTCGGCCACGAGCATGAAGTGCAAGGGGGCGTAGTAGAGCGCGAACGCGGCGCGCTTGCCGGCCGAGTCGAGGGCTCCTGACCGGGGGAGTCGCGCCCGCCGCTCGACGTATGCCGAAGACAGGGCCCGCAACGCGCGCGTCAGCTCCCTGAACTCGAAGGCGGTCGCGTGCCGGCGCTCGAGGTCGTGCATCCACGTGTCGAAGCGGCCGTCGGCGAGCGGCGGGCTCATGGGGCACCCAGGCCGCCGATTGTAGCGTGTGAGCGCGCCCGCGTCGGTGTCTTGCGGCGGGCGGCGCTATAATGCGGGACACGCCCCCTGCGCACGTGACGCCGGGCCCGCCCGCGCGGCGCTGTCCCGTTTTCGCTGGAGGATCCCCGTGGATCGCGCCGACATCGAAGCGTTCTTGGTGAGGCACCAGGAGTCGTTTGCGCGGCGCGACGCCAAGGCGCTGGCCGCCGACCACGCGACCGATGGGACCTTCGAGAGCCCCGCGCACGGCGTCGTGAAGGGCCGCGAGGCCATCGAGGGCGTGTACCGCTTCTGGTTCGCAGCATTCCCGGATCTCGAGTTGACATGGACCGACCCGCTGGTCGGGACCGATCGCACCACGTTCTTCTGGGATCTCGCGGGCACCGCGACGGGGCCATTCTTCGGGATGGTCGGCACCGGCGCGCGGGTCACCATGGCCGGCGCCGCCGAGTATCGCTTCGTCGACGGCCTCATCCAGTCGGCCCGACACATCTTCGATTTCTCGGGCATGCTGCTCAAGACCGGCGCGCTCAAGGTCAAGCCGAAGTAGCAGCGCCCTCGTCTTGACCCCGCTGCTCAACGGGTGAAAAATGAGCATGCCCCTATCTGGAGGCCGAACCATGTCACGTCGTGTCCAGTCGTTCCGAGCGCTCGCGGTGCTGGTCGCTGGCGTTGCGCTGGGGACGTCGGTAATCCTGGCTGCTGCAGGTCAGCCCACACCGTCGCCGACCGCGGGCCACATGACTGATCATTTCTCTCAAGTCGGCGTCATCATCAATGCGGTCATTCGCGGAGATCTCGAGGATGTGCGTGAGCCGGCGCGCTGGATGGCCTCGCACCAGCATGCCAAAGGGCTGCCCGCCACCTCGGCCCTCTACCTCGAGGAGATGAAGAACACGGCCAAGCAGACCGCGCAGGCCAAGACCCTGACCGGCGCGTCGATCGCCGCGGCCTCGATGGCCGTCAACTGCGGGGCGTGCCACGCGGCGGCTGGCATCAAGGCGTCGGGCAGCGAGGTTCCGGCCACCGGTGCGGCGCCGGCCGGCGGGATCGCGAAGCACATGCTCGAGCATCAGTGGGCGGTCGACCAGATGCTCAACGGGCTGGTCCGGCCTTCAGACGACGACTGGCTGTCGGGAGCCCGAAGGCTGCAGGTGGCGCCGATGGCGGCCAAGGAGTTGCCAGACGACCCGAAGTTGAGCCAGGAGATCCGCGACTTCGAGGCCAAGGTGCACGCCCTCGCTGAGAAGGCCCTGAAAGCGACGGCTGGCCCGGCTCGCGCCGCGGTGTTCGGCGAGATCACGGCCGGCTGCGGGGAGTGCCACGGCTTGCACGGCCGGGTGTGGGGACCGGGCGTTCCGAAGATCTAGCTCATGAGCGCCGTGTCCCGTCCGCTGCTCGACGCGGCCCTGGTCGCGGTGCGCGACTGCATGGGGCTGCAGCCGGACGAGCGTGTCCTCATCGTCACAGACGCTCCGCTGCGGACGATCGGGGACGCGCTGCGCGACGCCGCCCGCGAGCTCGGCGCCGACCCCGTGCTCGTGGAGATCATCCCCAGGCGCAGCAACGGTGAGGAGCCCCCGCCGGAGGTGGCCGCGCTGATGGCCACCGCCGACGTCGTGCTGTGCCCGACGTCGAAGTCGCTCACGCACACCGATGCCCGCCGCGCGGCAAGCGCGAGGGGCGCGCGGATCGGCACGCTGCCCGGCGTCACCGAAGAGGTGATGGTGCGGTGCATGAGCGCCGACTACCACCAGATCGCGGCGCGCACCGAACGCCTGTGCCGAGCGCTCGAGGTCACGGACACGGTCCGCGTCACGGCGTCCGCCGGCACCGATGTCGTGATGCCCATCAGGGGCCGCCAGGCGCACGCGAGCAGCGGGCTGTTTCGCGAGAAAGGGCAGTGGGGCAACCTTCCGACGGGTGAGGCCTACCTCGCTCCGCTCGAAGGGCAGTCGAGCGGCGTCGTGGTGGTGGATGGCTCGATGGCGGGCGTCGGCCTCGTGCGCGAGCCCATCCGCATCACGGTTGAGCACGGCTACGCCACGAGGATCGAGGGGGGCGACGAAGCCGACCGGCTGCGGGCTCTGCTCGAGCCGCACGGCCGCGATGCGTACACCGTGGCGGAGTTCGGCATCGGGACCAACGACCGCGCCATCCTGACCGGTGTGATCCTGGAGGACGAGAAGGTGATGGGCACCATTCACATCGCCTTCGGCGACAACAAGTCGATGGGCGGCACCGTGCGCGTGGCGAGCCACCTCGACGGCCTCGTGACATCACCCACCGTGTGGTTCGACGATCGGAAGATCATGGAGCACGGGCGGTTGTTGGTCGAGTGACGCGGGGACCCTCTCACCGAGCCCCCAGTCCCGAGTCCCTGGCCCTGAGACCCCAAGATGATGCGTTCCGTAATCGTCGGCAGCGGTTCGGAGATCGCTCCGAACCTCGTCACCAACGACATGCTGGCGCGCATCATGGACACCAGCGACGCGTGGATCCGCGAGCGCACCGGGGTGGAGACGCGCTTCTTCGTCAATCCCGGCACCTCGACGAGCGACCTGGGGGTGCTGGCCGCGCAGAAGGCCATGGACGCGGCCGAGGTGGCACCGCGCGACATCGACCTCGTCGCGTTTGCCACGATGACGCCCGACCACTACTTCCCGGGCTGCGGCGGCATCCTGCAGTCGCGGCTGGGAATTCCTCCAGTCCCGTGCTTCGACCTTCGCCAGCAGTGCACGGGGTTTCTCTATGGCCTGCAGCTCATCGACGCCCACGTGCGCGCCGGGAT